>JAHINZ010000038.1 GCA_018895795.1 Alphaproteobacteria bacterium | reverse complement strand
GGGGGCGGGGTAGGGGTTGTTCTGGTTGTGTTCTGTGTTAAACTCAACGCATGACGATCCAGGTCGACATCGCCAAACAGGACGCCCTCGCCGAACTCGTGGCTCACGTGCGAGCGGGCGAGGATGTGGAGTTGACGAGCGATGGCCTCACCGTCGCCATTGTCATCAAGCCGCCGATTGCGCCAGAGCCGCCCAAGGCGCGCCGTCAGCTGGGCCTGTGGGCGCACCTTAACCTCAACATTCCCGCCGAGGTGTTCACCGATCCGGACCCCGAGCTCGAAGCGCTCATGGACGATCCCGTCTTCCCCAAGGCATGAGGCTCCTGCTCGACACTCATGTGTTCGTTTGGGCGACGACCTTGACGTCGTCGTCTTCGCCGAAGGCCGATGAGGCGCTCGCCGACCCTGCCAATGAGATCTTTGTCAGCGCGGTCAGCGCCTATGAGATTGAGTACAAGCGGGCTCGCGCGCCCGACCTCCAGAAAATGCCGTTCGATCTTGATGACGCGGTGCGACTGCAAGGACTCGTCTGGCTGCCGATGACTGCTGCGCATGGCGCCGTTGCGGCGCGTTTGCCGCCTCATCACCGTGATCCCTGGGACCGCATCCTCGTCGCCCAAGCGATGCTTGAAGGCCTGCAACTCGTGACCCTTGATCAAAAATTGCCCCGCTACGGCGTTCCGATCCTCTGGTAGTCCGCCGCTATTGGGGCAAGCTGCCTAATCGCCGCGACGTCACGCCGCCGGCAGGCCGATCAGGCGCGCGAACGCCACGAAGGTCGGCCAGGTCGGGGCCTGGAACATCGTCATCTGAACGGCTGCGGTGACCGCCAGGGTCAGCAGCCAGGGGGTGATCCAGCGGCCCTTGAAACCGTCCCACAGGATCAGGCCGACCAGCACCGCCTCGACGGTCCAGAAGCTGGGCGGCAGCGCCCCGGCCAGGCCGTGCAGCGACGGGATGTTCATGCCATAGGCGCGGCCCAGGGCCGGCGGCAGGGCCACAAACACCGTCGAGGCCATGAAGCGGGCGTGCAGGACCATCGTGCGGCGAAAGGCGATGGCCAGGCCGTAGAGCGCGCTGAACAGGGCCAGCGACCAGAGGTCGATCCAGGCCAGGGTCAGCCTCAGCGGCACAGGGAAATGCGAGCGCGGGCCCAGCATGTCGTGAACCACGACCAGGGCGCTGACCACCAGCGCCGGCGCGATGATCAGCGAGGTCCGGCCAATCCAGCGATGCCAGCGGTTATGGTCGTGACCGATCAGCCAGCTCTGGACGACCAGCATGGCCATCCAGGTCGTAGCCAGGGCGCCGTGGACCATCCGGATGGGGTCCAGCGGGCCAAGGCCGCCCGTAAAGCTGGGCCAGAAGCCGAACAGCGTGACCGCGAACGCCAGGGCGAACGCCAGATAGAGATGACGCATGAACCCGCTCCCCCGAGACGGAAGCCTGCGTAACATCGTTTTCCAGGGCGGTGAAGCGCGCCGAGTGACCTACCGCGTCGGAACCGGCGTCTCGCCGCGATAGTCGTAGAAGCCGCGGCCGGCCTTCTTGCCCAGCCAACCGGCCTCGACATATTTCACCAGCAGCGGACAGGGCCGGTACTTGCTGTCGGCCAGGCCCTCGTACAGCACGTTCATGATCGACAGCACGGTGTCCAGGCCGATGAAGTCGCCCAGTTCCAGCGGGCCCATCGGATGGTTGGCGCCCAGCTTCATGGCGGTGTCGATGGCGTCGACCGTGCCCACGCCCTCGTACAGGGTGTAGATCGCCTCGTTGATCATCGGCACCAGCACGCGGTTGACGATGAAGGCGGGGAAGTCCTCGGCGTTGCTGGTGATCTTGCCCAGCGACTTGGCGAAGGCCACGGCCGTCTCATAGGTCGGCACATCGGTGGCGATGCCGCGGATGATCTCCACCAGCTTCATGATCGGCGCCGGGTTCATGAAGTGCAGGCCGATGAACCGCTCGGGGCGATCGGTGGCCGAGGCCAGGCGGGTGATCGAGATCGACGAGGTGTTGGACGCCAGCAGGGTGTCGGGCTTCAGAAAGGGCTGCAGGCTGCGGAAGATGGCCTTCTTGGTCTCTTCGTTCTCGGTGGCCGCCTCGATGGCCAGGTCGGTCTGGCCGATCAGCTCCAGGCTTTCGGCCGGCTTGATGCGCGCCAGGGCGGCGGCCATGGCGGCTTCGTCGATGATATCGCGGCCCACCTGACGGGCCAGGTTCTTCTCGATCAGGGCGAAACCCGCGTCGATGCGCTCGCGCGTGATATCGTGCAGCAGAACCTCATAGCCCGCCAGGGCGCAGACATGCGCGATCCCGCAGCCCATCTGACCGGCGCCGATCACGCCGACCGATTTGATTTCACTCATGAACGCCAAGCCTTCGCTTGATACGGCGCGGGGCTTGATGGCCCGCGCCTTCGATTGTGGCGACGTTTCTAGCACGACAAACCACGGCCTCGTCCAGACTTTGCTGCGACGCAGCGCGCAAGTGACGCGTCAGCCGACGGGCGGGTAGGGGTGGCTCTGGCCCTGCGGGTCTTCCACCACCCCGTCGTCCAGATAGGTCGGTCCGACCGGGACCTTGCCGTGGCCGCCGGGGATGTCGAGGATATAGGTCGGCTGGCACAGGCCCGAGACCGTGCCGCGCAAGGCCTTGATCAAGGCCTGGCCGGTGGGCACCGAGGTGCGCAGGTGGCGGGTGCCCGGCGCATGGTCGTGCTGGTGCAGATAATAGGGCTT
>JAHINZ010000470.1 GCA_018895795.1 Alphaproteobacteria bacterium | reverse complement strand
TAGGTCAGCAATTCGTTGTCAGTGGAGACCACGAAGACCCGGCCGTCGACAACGGTCGGCGCGGCGTGAATCGGTGTCGAGGTCACCTGACGCCAGGATTCTGCGCCGGTCATGGCGTCGAGTTCGGCCACGAAGCGGAAACCCGACGACACATAGAGCTTGTTGTCGGGGCTCAGAGCCAAGCCGCCGCCGAAGCCCAGGCGGTCGTTCTTGGCGCCGCCGAAACCGAACATCCCGCGCTTGGAGGGGCCGGCCGAGGGACGCAGGTCCTTGTGCCAGTCGACCGAGCCGGTCTTGGCGTCCAGCGCCGACACCGTGGCCTCGCCGTCCATGACGTAGATCCGATCACCCGTCGCCACGGGCGGCGCGGTGATGTGGAACTTGCGGCTGGCCTTTTGGCCAAAGCCCTTGCGCCAGGCGATCTCGAACGCCTTGCCGGCGTCGACGTGTTCAACCGACTGCTCGGCGTCACCGCCGGGCAGACGCCAGTCGACCTGCCGGGCCGCCTCGGGAATAAAGAACTCGGCGCCCTTCAGGACTTCGGAGGCCTCGACCTTCTGATCGAAGGCGATGACCGAGATCCGCTGACCCTGGGTCGCCGTGGCCTTGTCCTTCTCGGGCTTGTCGAAGGGATTGAGCTTGGCGACCGTCGAGCAACCGCTCACGGTCATCGCCGCCGACATCAGCGCGATCAACGCCACGGAACGCTTTGAATTCATGAGGCGGCTCATTGGGCGCCGTTCGGCGCGAGTTGCGGGGCGAGCGACGGAGCGGCGGGGGGCGGCAGGGCGATCGAAGCCTTGACCACGGCGGCCAGATCCTTGGCCGAGCCGGAATCGATGATCTGCATCGCCGCCTGGGCCCTTTGGCGGACCCCTTCGGAATTGTTGTCCAGCAGGTTGGCGAGAACGCTGAAGTCCTCGCGCGCGCCCTTGAGATCGCCGGCTTGAAGCTTGGCGAACGCCAGGGCTTCCTTGGCGTTCACGCGGTATGGGCTCTTTTCCCCCGTCAACGGCGTCAACCTCGTTTCAATGTCCTTGAACGAGGCCGTATCCATGAGCGCCAAGGCGGATTTGAGGCGGGCCAGATCGCCGATCACCGGGTCGGAAGACAGCTTGGCGGCCTCATCGAAATAGCCCACGGCCTGGACTGTCTTGCCCTCGTCGAGGCGGATGCCGCCCATGTGCATCAGGGCCAGGGCGCGGTAGCCCCGTGCGCTGGACTTGGACACGACTTCCAGCGCGGGGAAACCCTTGGCCGCGCCATCGCGTCCCAGCGTCTCCAGCGCCGCCTGATAGGCCTCGGACGCCTTGGCGGCTTCCTTGTCCTGATAGGTGGTCCAGCCCCAGTAGCCGCCGACGCCAATGACGACCGCGACTGTCGCCGCGCCGATCCAGGGCAGCGCCTTCAGCGCGAGGGTCTTGTAACGGTCGGAGCGCAGCTGCTCTTCGACCTCGTCAAACACATCGACCACGAACGAGGCTCCGAAACGGGGCGCGCGAGGCGACCCTGGCGACGGCGCCGGACAGTCCGGCGGGCGACGCATGGTTTACAACAGAATGTGTCCGGCGGGGGGCCGCCGACGCAGGCGGCGAACCTATAGCGGGAACGGGCCAGCCGCAACGGCCCCCGGGGGCCTGTCGCTAACCCTTCTTGGCGTAATAGGTCTCGGCCTCGCCGGGGAAGGTTCGCGCCTTGACGTCCTTGGCATAGGCGTCGGCCGCGCGTTCGATCTCGCCCTTGAGGTCGGCGTAGCGGCGAACAAACCGCGGCGTCCAGTCGAACAGGCCCAGCATGTCGTCCGTGACCAGGATCTGACCGTCACAGCCGGCCGACGCGCCGATACCGATCGTGGGCGCGGCGATGGCGGCCGTGACCTCGCGCGCCAGGCTCTCGGCCACGCCCTCGACCACCACGGCGAACGCGCCGGCGTCGGCGGTGCGGCGGGCCTCGTCCAGAACCAGGGCTCGCCCGGCCTCGTCCTTGCCCTTGGCCTTGAAGCCGCCGTCGACCAGCACGGCCTGCGGCCTCAGGCCCACATGACCCATGACCGGCACACCGCGCTTGGTCAGATATTCAATGGTCGCCGGCACGGTGGGGCCACTCTCGACCTTCACGGCCTGGGCGCCGGTCTCCTTCATGATCCGGACGGCATTGGCGTAGGCCAGCTCGGGCGAGGCCTCGTACGAGCCGAACGGCATATCGACCACGACCATGGCCTTGCGCGACCCGCGCATCACCGCCTGGGCGTGCAGGATCATCATTTCCATCGTCACGCCCACGGTGTTGGGCAGGCCGTGGACCACCATGCCCAGCGAGTCGCCGACCAGCAGCAGGTCGCAGGCGTCATCCAGAGCCGCCGCGACGGGCGCGGTGTAGGCGGTGAGACAGACGATGGGCACGCCGCCCTTGCGGGCGGCGATATCGGGGGCTGCGAGACGGCGGACCGCCTCATCACGGTGCGAGGACAGAACCATGCTCCTGAACGGGCCCGAACACGGGCTAAGGCGCGCTGTTGTCGGTCAGATCACGCCGCGTCGCAACATGAACAATGATAAGTCCGAAAAACGGCGCGGATCAGAACTCCTCCATGGCCCGCGTCACCGCGAAAGCCAGGGCCAGGGCGGCCAGACCGGCCACCAGCCAAAGCGCCTCGACGCTGGCGGGCGTGGCGACCAGTTGATTGAACTTGTGCAAGGCGGCGTCGATGTCGGCGCTGACACCGCGAGCGCCGTCAAGCGACAGGGTCTGCAGCTCCGATGAAAACCGGCTGGCGGCGATCTGGGCCGCCGCGACGACGCCCGCCGCGACGCCCGCGCCGCCGATCAACACCCGCCGCAAGGCCCAGCCGCGATCGAGGCTGGCCGCGACCTGGGCCGCGAACAGCTCGGCGTCGGGAAAGGGCGGCGCTTCGCTAAAGAGCCGCGTGAGCTGCGATTCAAAATCGGGTTCAGCCATGAGCTTCCCTCCTCGCGCCTTCCGTCTTTGGGGCCAATCGGACCCGGAGTTTATCCAAACCACGTTTGACATGGGATTTCACCGTGCCGATCGGGATGTTCAAGGTCTCGGCGACCTCGGCGTGCGACCAGTCTCCCCCGTAGCAGAGCGAAACACAGAGCCTCTCGCCCTTCGACAGGGCCTTGAGGGCCTCGTCTAGATCAATGCGGCTGGCCGTGCGGGGCTCGTTCAGCGCCGTCGGATCGTCGCCGTCCTGGATCTCGCCGGTCAGGATCATGCGCGCTTCTCGCTTGATCTTGCGCAGATAGCAGCGGGCCGCGATGCGCTTGATCCAGCCGCCGAAGGCGCCCTCGCCGCGATAGTCCGCCACCTGCTCGAACCCGGCCAGGAAAGCGTCCTGGGCCATGTCGTCGGCCATCGCCGAGTCGGCGCCCATCCGTCGCAACAGGCCCCGAACCGCCGAACCATGACGCCGAACCAGCTCGCCATAGGCCAGGCGGTCGCCCGCAGCCGCCAGGGCGGCCAGCTCGACATCGTGCCCGGTCGGCGGGCGTTGGCTGCTCATGTCCTGCCCCTCCCCCAGATCCCGCGATCAAACCCGCTTGGCTTTGCTGGGGTTGAAGAAGCTGAGAACGATATAGGCCAGGCCGATCATCAGCGGGATGGCGGCGATGCCCAGGCCCGGGAACCGGAAGTCATGATCTTCGAAGTCCGCCAGATAGCTGAACAAACCAAAGCCGATACCGACGGCGGCCCAAATCACGCCGGCCCTCAGGTCGCTCAACGAGGTCGGGGCCACTTTCACATTGCGAGTCAGCGCTTCGATCACTTCGGGCGGCACCGGCTGCCCCTTTTCGATAGCGGCGCGCAGCGTCGACTGCATTTCCGTCCGCTCTCGGCTCTTGAGCCACACGGGAGCGATACAGATCGCGCCGATCACGATGAACAGCGTGATTGGGACCAGAATGCCTTCCATTACGAATTCCTCTTTCCGGGGCGCGACATCCTTGTCGCCGCCTTCTGACTATAAGAGGCGCCGGGAGGGGCTATTGGAGGCGCCCGGCGGGATGAAACTTTCGTAAGGCTAGTCCTGCGGCAGCAACCGGCCGCCCATCACCGCCACCGCCAGCGTCAGCGTGAGGATGCCCGCGACAGGCAGCAGCGTCGGGGCGAGGGCCTCCACAGCCAGGTTCAGGACCGGCGAACAGGCCCAGAGCACGACGCCAAGGGTCAGAGCGGCGGCGCCGCCGGCCAGCAGCCGCTCGAAGAAGGCGCGGCGCTCAACAGCCTCCATCACCTCGGCCAAGAAGACGTCGGCGGCGTCGGGCGCCGGGCCTTCCGCCAGAAAGGCGGCCAAACGATCATCAGGCGTCATGACGGGTCTCCCAGAACAACCAGCAGTCTCTCACGGCCGCGAGCGACATGCGACTTAACAGTGCCGAGCGGCAAGCCCAGAGCCTCGGAGGCCTCGGCATGAGACCAGGCCTGGCCCAGGCAAAGCGTCACGCAGGCCCTCTGGTCCTCCGGCAGCCCTTCGAGCGCGGCCTGAAGGGCCAGGCGATCCTCTCCGGAGATCCGGGCCGGCGCTTGCTGGGCTTCCTGGCTGCGCCAGTCCTCATCGCGTCGGGCCGAACGGCTTGCGGCGCGGCGATGATCCAGCGCCTTGCGCCAGGCGATGCCATAGAGCCAGGCTCGAAAGCCGTCGTCGGCGCGCAGCCGCCCCAGACTGCCCCAAGCCGCCACGAAGGCGTCCTGGGCGATGTCATCGGCGTCGACCCAGCCGCTCTTGCGCAGAAAGCCGCGCAAGGGCTTCTCGTGGATCGCGACCAGCCGTGAAAACGCCGCCTGGGATCCGCCCCGCGCCGCCCTGACGAGCGGCGCGTCCATCAGACCTTCGGCCCGCGGCTGACCAGCAGCGACACCAGCGAGGCCAGGCTCAGCGCGCCCAGCACGAAGGCGGTGATCACGAACGCCTCACCCGCGCCGTACATGTCGACATAGGCGGCATAGCTGAAGCCCGCGCACAAAACGGCGAACAGCACGAACCGATAGAGGGGATGCTCGCCGCCATAGCGATAGCGATAACGCCGACGGGGCCGATCGTAGTGATCCTCGTCACCCTCGTTCCAGCGCTTGTTCAGCCGCGCCACCAGCTCCGGCGGCGGCTCGCGGCCGCTGGCGGCGTAGGACTTGAGCAGGTCCAGCGTGTCGCGATTGGCCCGATAGGACAGCCAGCTCTGGAACCCGCCGAACACAAACCAGCTGAGCGGGAAAATCAGCCACCAATACGAACGAAACAGATCTTCCATGGGCTTGTCCTCCGGTGGCGCGACCCCGTCGCGCCGTCTCTCTGTGGGGTAGTCGCCGCCGAACCCTGGTCTGGATGCGCCGGGCAAAATAATTGTGGGATTCAGGTCCCGCCCATCCGAGCCAGCAGCTCAGGCGGGGCGTCGCGACCGCTGCGGACATAGGTCTGGATGAGGTTCAGGGTGTCATGCCGCGCCTTGTGGGCCAGCCAAGCGCGCCAGGCCGCCAGGACGAACCCGCTCAACGGAAAGGCCAGCCACCAAAACGAATAGATCAGGTCCAACATGTCATCCCTCCGATCAGCGCGAAGCGTCGCGCCTGTCTCTGAAGGTTAGACGCCGCCGCCCGTCGCCCTGGATGCGACCAGATGCGAAATAATTTCGGACGGGGTTTCAAACAGCATCGTCGGGCTGTGCTCGACGAGAATGGCGCGCTTGGCCGCCCCCCAGGTCACGGCGCCGCTGGCCAGGCCAAGGGCTCTGGCCGCCTCGATGTCGCGGGTCTCGTCGCCGATGCAGATCACGCGATCGCGCGACACGCCCGAAGTGACCTTGCGAAACTTTCGCGCCTTGCCGAACAGCGAGGCGCCGCACGAGAACTGGCTGATCAGACCCGAGAGGTCGGGGCCCAGCACGGCGCGAATGGTCTGCTCGCTGTTGGAACTGACCACGGCCAGTCTCAAGCCCGCGTCATGCAGCGCGGTGAGCATGTTGGGCGTTTCCGGAAACAGCGGGATCGAGCCGCAGTCAGCGGCCATCAGCTTCTTGCCGTGCGAGGCGATCATCGGCAGCTTCCAGGGCGAGATGCCCAGATAGCGGATCACCTCGCGCGTGCCGCGCCCGCGCAGCATGTCGATCTCGTCTTCCGTGACCGTCTTGAAGCCAAAGCGTCGCGCCATCGGATTGATGGCCTTGATCATCCACGACGCGCTGTCGGCCAGCGTGCCGTCGAAATCAAAGATCACCATGTCGTAAGACGGGACGGGATGGACTCCCACGCGATGTTTCCTGCGCTTTTCTAATGCAAACGGGCTGCTGAGGGTCGAAATAGTCCGGGGCTGCCCCGATGTCGCCCTAAAATCCCCCGACTCGCGCTTTCAGCAAAGCCGACGGCCTCAATCGACCTTGCCGAAGGCCTCCGCATAGACGTCCGGCTTGAAACCCGCGATCAGCGTTCCGTCAAGATCGAGGATCGGACGCTTGATCATCGAGGGTTGAGCCGCCATCAGGCCGATCGCCTTCTCGGCGTCCAGATCCTGTTTGTCGGCGTCGGCCAGCTTGCGGAAGGTCGTACCGGATCGGTTGAGAACCGTTTCCCAGCCCAGATCGCTCACCCAGCGCTCCAGCGCGCCCCGATCGACGCCTGAGACCTTGTAGTCGTGAAAGGCGTAGGACACGCCCTGCCCCGCCAGCCAGTCGCGGGCCTTCTTCATCGTGTCGCAGGCCTTGATGCCGTAGAGGGTGACGCTCAAGACGCGGCTCCTTCAGATTGATCGCGCGCCGACGGGTAGCGCCCCGGATCGAGCCGCGCAAGTCAGCTCGCGAGCGGGTAGCGCGCGATCACCTCATGCCGCCCCTGACCCTGATGGCTGACGACCAGGGTGAACTCTCTGACCGTCCAGGTCACGGGTTCGACCGGCGCGACCACGGCCCCCGGCTGCCCGTACAGCACCGTGACATGGGGCGTGAAAGCCATGTGCGCGCCGTCGAGCTTCTCCCAGGCGAGCGCCCGGCGAAGCGTCGCCTGAAAGGCCTCCAAGGCCCTGACGCCGTCGTCACCGCGCAGCACAACGTTGTGCGGAAAGCCGCCGATCTGGTCGAACGAAACGTCGAACGGCGGGATGCCCAACGTCGCGGCCGCGCGTGAAATCCTGTCGATCAGGCTCCGCGGAACCTCATCCCAGTAGTCGAAATGCCCGAGCGTTACGTGCATCAGGTCCGGGTTGAAAACGGCGCCGCCGAGGCGATTTTCGGCCTGATAGCTCACCCCGCGCGCCCGAGCGGCGACCTTCGCCGGATGATCGGGATAGATCATCAGGATCAGATGCTTGTCTCGCGGCGCGGGCTCCAACCCGAACAAGGACAACTGCGCGGACGTCATGGCCGAAACCGGTCAGCCCGCCTTGGCGGCGGCCAGACTGGCGCGCAGGCGATTGGCCACGTCACCCAGGGTGATCGCCGACAGCGCATCCTCGATCACCAACGACTCCTCGGTCGAGGCGATATCGGCCAGGCGATGGGTAAAGTCTGTCACGGCTGTGATATGCTGGGCCAGCAAATCCACCATGTGCAGCTCCTGCATCACCTGATTGCGGCCTTCGGGCGGCGTCGATTGAAGAATCTGCCCCAGGGCGTCATCCAGTTTTCCGCAGGCCTCGGCGGTGATCGACATCTCCGCCGACACGGCCGCCAAAATCGCGGCGATGCTGGATCCCGCGGCGTTGTCCTGTTCCGACTTCATCATGCCCTCGACGTGAGCCCCTGTTTTCGTTGAATTCCCGATCAGGACCACGTTGGGGTGATCCTGGGTCCGACCGCAAGCGTGTTTCCACCCAGCGGACGATTCCGCGCCTCGAAACGAGGTTCAGGCCTGGACCATCCGCGCGGGCCGTCTTGCCTGCCGAGCCCCATAGACCACGCGATGAATTTTCTTGCTTCAACCGTGTAACCCTCGCTGATGTTGTTGCGAATGGGGTACTGTCAGGCCGAGCGCGGCCCGGCCAGCAACCTCTGAGGAAACGCTCCCATGACCAACATCAAGTCCGCCACGATCGCCACCGCCGCCGCCCTGTTCGCCCTGACCAGCATGGCCGCCGCCACCCCCTCGTTCGCCGCCGAAAAGGCCGCGGTCGAAAAGGTCCATTGCTACGGCGTCAATTCCTGCAAGGGCACTTCGGACTGCAAGACCGCCAAGAATGACTGCAAGGGCATGAACGAGTGCAAGGGCCAGGGCTTCGTCGCCATGACCAGCTCCGCCTGCGCCAAGGCCGGCGGTTCGCTGACCGCGCCGAACTAAGTCGGGTCTGGTCGGCCGGCGATCGCCGGCCGACCCCCTTCGCCCCTGATGTCTTCCGGATAGCGATCATGACCGACCGAGAGATCCAGCCCTTCGAAGGCTTTGGCCTGGGCCTGCGCCCTCCGCACTATCAGGCGTTTCTCGAGCACGAGGTCCCCGTCGACTTCGTCGAGGTGATCTCCGAGAACTTCATGGTCCGCGGCGGGCGCCCGCTCTATGTGCTGGACGCCGTTCGCGAGCGCCATCCGGTGGCGATGCATGGCGTGTCGATGTCGATCGGCTCGGCCGACGGGGTCAAGACCGACTATCTGCGCCGTCTCAAGACCCTGGTCGATCGGGTCAATCCGCTGTGGGTGTCCGATCACCTGTGCTGGACGGGCCTGGAAGGCTTCAACTCCCACGACCTGTTGCCCCTGCCCTATACCGAGGAGGCCATGGACGTGGTGTGCGCCAATATCGCGCGCGTCCAGACGGTCCTGGAACGGCCCATCCTGCTGGAGAACCCCTCCAGTTACCTGACCTTCGCCGACGACGAGATGACCGAGCACGACTTCATGGCCGAGATGTGCCGCCGTACCGGCTGCTATCTGCTGCTCGACGTCAACAACATCTATGTCAGCGGCGCCAATCACGGTTTCGACCCGGAAGCCTATATCGCCGGCGTCCCCGCCGACCGGGTGCGCCAGATCCACCTCGCCGGCCACAGCGTGGGCCGAGGCCTGCTGATCGACACCCACGACCAACCGGTTCCCGACCCGGTCTGGGCGCTTTACGAGTCCGCCTGCCGACGCTTCGGCTCGACGGCCACCATGATCGAGCGGGACGACGACATCCCTCCCCTGGGCGAGCTTCTGGCAGAGCTCGACACCGCCCGGATCCGCGCCGGCGCCCTGGAGCGCGCGGCATGAGCCTGCTGACACTCCAACGCGGCCTGAGGGATCACATCCTGGCCAACGCCGCCGAGCGGCCCGTGGGGATAGCGGCAAATGGCGAGCCTGGACTGGCGGTCTATCGACACGCCTATCGCGCCCAGTTGGTCGCCTGCCTTCGCGACACGTTCGAACAGACCTGGTCCTGGCTGGGCGACGAACGGTTTGACGATGCGGCTTTGCGCCATGTCGCGGCAAACCCGCCCAGCGGCTGGACGCTCGACGCCTATGGCGAAACCTTCGCCCAGACCTTGTCGGGCCTCTATCCCGACAATCCGGAAGTGACCGAACTGGCGTGGCTGGACTGGTCGCTGCGCCGCGCCTTCGACGGCCCGGACGCCGACGCTATCACCGCCGAAGCCCTCGCCGAGGTCGACTGGGAGAGCGCGGTGCTGATCCTGACCCCGACGCTGACGATACAGGACGTGACGACAAACTGCGCGGCGATCTGGGGCGCCCTAGCCCTCGGCGAGACGCCTCCGGCGGTGGAGCGTCTGCCCGACCCGGCCGCCGTTCGCGTCTGGCGGCGCGAGCTTTCGCCGCAATACCGAACGATCGAGGCTTTCGAGCGCCAGGCGCTTCGCCTGGTTCTCCAAGGGTGCGGTTTCGCCGCACTTTGCGACGTCCTCGCCGTTCACGGTGCAACCGACCGCGCCGCCGAACAGATGGGCGCCCTGCTCGCGTCGTGGCTTCAGGACGGCTTGGTCAGCGAGATCCGATAGCCCCCGCCGCCAATCCTGAGCACGTCGGTCGATGGAAAGCCGCCGCCGCTTGTCCGAACGGCGCCAGGATATCGGACGCGAATCGAACCCACCGCCCGAACACGAAAGTCGAGACGACGTGACTGACACCGCCATCGCCGCCTGGTTTGATCGAGGCGTCCAAGCCAATCAGGCGGGGCTGCACGCCGAGGCCGAGGCCGCCTTCAAGGCCGTCCTGGCGATCGATCCGACCTTTGATGAAGCCCAGTTCGGCCTGGGCCTGACCCTGATGGCGGCCCGCCGCTTCGGTGAGGCCGTAGAGCCGTTGCGACAAGCCGCGCAAGTGGCCGACACCGAGGCGGTTCGCTATATCTGTCTGGCCCAGGCCCTCTACATGACCGGCGAATTCGGTCGCAGCGTCGAAGCCTTCGAGGCCGCCGAACGCCTGCAACCCTTGCCCGCCAACGCCCGATTGACCCGGGCGCGCGCGTCGACCTTCGCGGCGATGATCGACGGGCCCGTCGAAAACGCTCTGTCGCGATATCCCGATCTGGCGGGAGACGGCGCCGACGAGGTTCTGACCATCGCCCAGGAGGCGCTGTCGATTTTCGGCGTGTTTGACCAGATCCCCGCGGCCAGATCCGTCGGTCGCTGGCTGCTCGCGCGGCTGCCCGACGACCCGGTGCTCGCCTATCGCCTGCAGGTTCTGGAGAACGCGCCGCTGACGCGGGCCCCGGCGGCCTATGTCGAGGCCCAGTTCGACGCCTTCGCCGACCGTTTCGAGCACCAGCTTACCCAACAGCTCGACTATCGCGCCCCGGCCCTGATGGCCGACCTCCTGGCCACCCAGCGGACTCAGTTCAGCGACATCCTGGATCTGGGCTGCGGCACGGGCCTTTCGGCGCCCGTGCTGGCGCGCTTTGGCGGACAGCTGACGGGCGTTGATCTGTCAGCGGGCATGCTGGCCAAGGCGGAGGCTCGCGGTGTCTACCACCACCTGGAACGGGCCGACGCCGTGGCCTATCTCCAGGCCCATAAAAGCGACTTCGATCTGATCTTCGCCGCCGACGTCATGATCTATTTCGGCGATCTGGCCGAGGTTTTCGAGGCCGCGTCGCGCGCGCTCCGGCCCGGCGGCCATTTCATCCTCAGCACCGAGGTCGCGACCGCCGGTTGGACCCTGCTCAGTTCAGGACGCTTCGCCCACGCGCCGGCCTATGTGGCGGAGATCGCCGCGCCGCTGTTCGACGTACTCGAACAGCCGCAAATTTCCCTGCGTCGCGAAGGCTTGATCAGCACGCCCGGCGGCCTGCATCTGCTGCGACGCAAGGCGACCTAGAGGCCATGATCGGTCGGACCAGGATGGTTCGACATGAGGGTGTCCAGGTTTTCAGGCTTCGCCCAGCCGTCGGCGCAAGGCGAGGTTCTCGGCTTCAAGCGATGTGATCCGGTCGCGAAGGGGGGCAGCTCCAGCCTCGATCTCGGTGGTAGTGAAGCGGGGCGTGATGTGCTGCGGACAGTTCCAGTCGAAGGTCTCAAGCCGAAGCACGAAAGCCCGTTCGATCCGCGCGCGGTAGCCCGGCAGGGCCAGACGTTCCGCGAGATCCAGATCCGTGGCGAGGTCGCGCACCTCGACATGGGCCAGGATCTTCAGGCGCGCGCGGCGGGGATAGTCGACTAGGATCAGGCTGACACGGTCGTCGGTCGCGACGTTTCCCAGGCTGATGTACTGACGGTTTCCGGCGAAATCGGCGAAGGCCATCGTCGTATCGTCCAGCACCTTCAGAAAACCGCTCGGGCCGCCACGATGTTGCACATAGGGCCAACCGCTTTCCGAGACGCTCGCCATGTAGAAGCTGTCGCGCTCGGCGATGAAGGCCGCCTCGTTTTCAGTTAGACGATCAAAGGCTCGATCGCCGTCAAAAGCCGCCCACCGTTCGCGGACACCGTTGGCGGTCTGGGCCGCGCGGACACCCGGCGTGCCGAAGACATCCAGAAAGCCATAGACCATGACGGCGCTCCACACCGGGGCGTGCCCGCCGACCCAGGGGGCGGCGGGCACTCAATTCTAGGCCGCTTCAGCCGCGTGGACGACCGGAAAGTCGATCGCGGTGCCGGCGACATTGTTGAGGAAGTTGGTGAAGACGTTCTCGGCCACAAGGCCGACGATCTCGACGATCTGGGCGTCGGTGAAGCCCGCGGCGCGAACGGCGGCGACGTCGGCGTCGGTCACCTGGCCGCGCGCGCGCGCCACGGTGGCGGCGAAAGCCACGGCGGCGTTAGCCACCGGATCGGACGACGCGCCTTGGCGGTTCAGGGCGATTTCGACCTCGTCAAGCTTGGCCAGGTTCAGGCCCAGATAGGTGTGGGCCGACAGGCAATAGTCGCAGCTGTTGACCTGAGCGACGGCCAAAGCGATGCGCTCGCGCGTCTTGACGTTCAGCGTCTTGGCCAGCGCGCCGCTCAGGCCCAGATAGCCTTGCAGGGTCGTGGGGCTGAGCGCGATCAGGCGAAACAGGTTGGGCACGACGCCCAGTTGTTTTTCAACGGCGTCGAGCAGGGGTTGGGCGGCGGACGGAGCGGCTTCACGGCTGGGAATGGCGATACGGGACATGGGGTTCTCCTGGGCTGGCAAAAGCGGCGGGGTCGCCGTGCAGCAACAGATACGCCTTCGCCCGAGGCGCTATAATATGGAGAATTGACAAGTCTTTATTGCAGTTTATGCAATAACAATGGACCGTCTCGACAGCATGCGCATCTTCGTTTCCGTGGCGACCCACGGCAGTTTCGCCGAGGCCGCACGCCGTTCGCGTCTATCGCCTTCCGCCGTCACCCGCGCCGTCGCCGACCTGGAAAGCCAGCTTGGCCTCGTCTTGCTGCATCGCACCACACGGTCGGTGCGGTTGACCGAGCGCGGCGAGATCTATCTCGACAGCAGCCGGCGCATCCTGGCCGATATCGAGGCCTCGGAAGCCCAGGCCCGGGGCGCCGACGCCACGCCGCGCGGGCTGCTGAAGGTAACCGCGCCGATCCTGTTTGGCCGCCTGCACGTTCTGCCGATCATCAACCAGACCCTCAAGCAATACCAGGATCTGGCCATTCGCCTGGTGCTGTCGGACCAGTATGTCCACTTGGCGGACGAGGGCGTGGACGTCGCTGTCAGGATCGGCCCGCTGGCCGACAGCAGCCTGATCGCCACCCAGCTTGGCGCGGTGAACCGGGTACTGGTGGCCAGCCCCCCCTATCTGGAAGCGCGCGGCCTTCCGCGAACGCCGGACGACCTGGCCGAGCACGACATCATCGCCTTCGAGAACATCGACGCGACCAACGAATGGCGGTTTGACGGCGGGCGAAAAACGCTGCGCGTCGCGCCGCGGTTGATGGTCAACAGCGCCGATGCGGCGATCGCCGCAGCCGAGGCCGGACTGGGCGTCGCGCGGGCGCTGTCCTATCAGGTCAGGGAGAGCGTCTTGGCCGGCCGCCTGGTCTTGGTTTTACAGGGTCAGCCGTCCGAAGACCTACCTGTGAGCCTGGTCTATCCAGAGCGGCGCATAGCCTCCGCCAACCTCACGGCCTTCTTGGCCTCGGCGCGCGCCTATTTCAAAGCCAGACCCCTTGAGCCCGTCGCGGCATGGCCCTTGAGCGACGGTCCGCTGGCCCCAGGCGCCTGAGGCGCTCAGAACGTCCCACGACGGTTGGTTTCGCTACGCGTCGGATCGCGGCCGGAGTCCGCGCGCCAACCGACCCTGGATTTCCAGAACCACGGCCGGCAGGTCGGCGACGCTGTCGATGACGAAGTCCGCGCCGGCGGCGGTCAAGGCCACGCCCGCCGCATCGGCCAGGGCGCGCTGCTCTTGCGGCCCGAGCGCCTGATAGTCCGCCAACCCCAGCCCCACGCCATTGCCCGAGGCCGCCAGGCCGACGGTCCAGGCGCCGGCGGCGCGCCCCTCGGCCACGCCGACGACGGCGTCGTCCACCTTGACGCAGGCGTGGGCGGGCCATGCGCCAAGCTCGACCAGGGCCTTCCAAAACGGCAGGGGCGAAGGCCGACCTACCGGGGTGTCGCCAGAGCAAACCACCACGTCTGGAGAGTAACCCTGGCTGGCCGCGCGCGGCAGGATCTCGGCCATCATCGTGCGGGTATAGCCAGTGCCCGAGCCGATCTTGATCCCCTGGGCGCGTAGTTCCGCTACGACCTCGGCTGCTCCGGGGATCAATTCGGCGCATTCCGCCGCCGCGGTCCGCATCAACGGTTCAACCGCATCATGCAGTCGCGCCACATCCGCCTCGTCCGGCGCGCGGCCGTGATGCGCCGTCCAGGCGTCCCGCAGGCGGGACATATCGAGCAGGGCGCGAATGTGCGCGATCTTGGCCATGCCCATGTCGCGCCGCACCTCGACCTCCGTGGGATCCACGCCGGCGCCCCGCAGCACCGCCTGCAGGGCGCGAACCGGCGCGCGACAACCGAAGTCCACCATCGTGCCGGCCCAGTCGAACACGACGGCTTGAATGGAAAGAGTCATGCCGCGAAATCCTTTTGAACGCCGTAGAGCTCGCCGATCACCTCTTCGGCCAGGCCGAAGGAGGTTGAAGCCCCCGTGCCGCTGGTGACGATGACCAGACGCACGCCCGGTTCGGGCGTTTCGATGAAGCTATGGACGGCCGATGAGGCGTAGGTGCCGGTCCAGCGCTGCAGGACAGCCGGCGGCGGACCCAGCACCCGGGCATATTCGTCGAGAATCAGCGCGTCCACCGCCTCCATCGCGAAAGGATCGGGGGTCTGGGCATAGTGATGGCTGTCGCCGACCACCAGAGACCCGTCCAAGCCCTGGACCACGATCAGGTGGACGCCATGGGCCAGGTGTTCGGCCTGCTCGGCCTGGAGCCGCGCGCGCACCGCCGCCGCTTCCGGCAGGTCAGCATAGCCCAGATAGCGCACCAGACCCAGATCCGACATCACCGCGCTGGGCAGACGGAAGCCCGGATCGGCCAGGCGCAGCATCTGCAGGCGGCAACGCTGAACGGCATGGGCCGCGATCTGGTCGGGATAGAGCGTCGACAGATCATCGCCGGGACAGACGACGACGGCCTCGCAGTCGATCCGCCCTCGCGATGTCGTGACCCGGCCCGTCGTCACCTCGCGCACGGCCGTGTCACGCAGGAAGGTCACACCGAACGCGGCTTCCAGCCAGGCGGCCAGGCGTGGGATCGCCGTCGGCGAGTCGACCCGCAGGTCATGCGGGCTGAACAGAGCGCCAGCCGGGGCGTCCTGCGCCGCTCCAGGCACGTGGGTCCGCGCTTCGGCGGTCGACAGCAGCCGGCACCCCTCGCCCATTTCAGTCCGCAGAAAGGCGGCGAGCAGAGCGTGGGATTCCGGACGCCGCGCCACCATGGTCAGCCCCCGTTGCTCGATCGCGATCCCGGCCTGGGGGGCGATCTCCGCCCACACGTCGCGCGAGCGCCGGGCCAGATTCCATGTCCGCCCCCGCGCCTGGCCGGTCACCGTCACGAAGCCGAAATTTCGGACCGACGCGCCGTTGGCCTGGGCGTCGCGGTCGATCACCACCACGCGTTTGCCCAGGCGCGCTGCAGCCAAGGCGTGGGCGAGCCCTACGATCCCCGCGCCAACCACAGCCAGATCGAATTTTTCCTGCAGCACGATTTCCTACCCTTGGCTGGCCCGGAACCGGCGCCGGTCCCAGTTTGGCGTTCCGCACATGGTCTTGTCTTAACCCCGACGATCGATCAGGTCGCAGAGAAGCGCTCGGTAGGTGTCAAAGCCGACGATCTCGACTCCCTGGACCTTGCCCAACTCGTCATAGCCGCGCAGACGCAACGCGGCTTCGGCCGCGGGCTCGGCCAGAAAGGCCTCGGCCTCGGCGGGGTTCATGGCGCCGCCCTGC
>JAHINZ010000469.1 GCA_018895795.1 Alphaproteobacteria bacterium | reverse complement strand
TGCTGGAGCGCGAAGGGGCGGAGTAACGGCGCCGCCGCCGCTCGCCCTCTCTAATAGGGGAGTTGATCCGCCGGCGGTGGCCCGGCCTGGGCCGGAATTTCGGCTGCTGGGCCTTCCGGCGCGGCCGAGGGATCAAGCAGGTCGCCGATCGGGTCCACGCCGGCGATGGGCGGCGGCTCGATAAAGCCGCCCGGGATCGGGGTGGACTTCAGGCGTGGCAGGGCGGCGGCCATGAAGTTGCGCCAGATCTCGGCGGGGACGCCGCCGCCGGTCACCTTCTTCATCGGCGTATTGTCGTCGCGGCCGGTCCAGACGGCGGCGACGAAGCCGCCGCTGTAACCGACGAACCAAGCGTCGCGATAGTCCGATGTGGTGCCCGTCTTGCCGGCGATGTCGTAGCCGGCGACCTTGGCGCGCGTGCCCGTCCCGGCGGCCACCACCTGGCGCATCATCTGGTTCATGTACTGCAGGGCCGGCGAGCCGATCACCGCCGCACGCGAAGCCTTTTCGACCCCATGGTCGTACAGCACCTTGCCGCTGGCCGTGCGGATCCGCTCGATGCCGTAGCCCTTGGCCAGGAAGCCGCCGTTCGAGAACGCCGCGTACGACTGGGCCATCTCCAGCGGGCTGACCTCGACGGCGCCCAGGGCCATCGACGGGTCTAGCTGGATCTTGCTGGCGATGCCCAGGCGGCGGGCGGTGGCGGCCACATTGGCGGTGCCGACCTCGTTAGCCAGACGCGCGGCCACCGTATTGATCGACTGGGCCAGGGCGGTCTGCATCGTGATCGAGCCAAGATACTTGTTGGTGTAGTTGCGTGGCTCCCAGTCGCCGATCTTCACCGGCTCGTCGACCACCATCACATTGGGCGTGCGGCCCTGTTCCATGGCGGTCAGATAGACGAAGGGCTTGAACGCCGAACCGGCCTGACGGCGGGCGGTGGTGGCGCGGTCGAACTGGCTCTCGCCATAGTCGGCCCCGCCGACATAGGCGCGGATCCGGCCTTCTCCGTCGATCGCCACCAGGGCCGCCTGCTCGACGTCCTGTTTGACATGGCCCTCGACACCCAGCTTCACCGAGCGTTCGGCGGCCACCTGGATAGGGAGGTCAAGCGTGGTTTCGACGACCAGGTCCTCGGTCGGTTCGCCGACCAGGGCGCGCACCTGGGCGTCGACATAGTCGGTGAAATATTGCGCCCGCTGGTTGGCCAGGGTGGCGGAAACGCGCACGGGTTCCTTGATCGCGTCTTCCATCTCCTGGCGGGTGATGGCCTTGGTGCGCACCATTTCGTCCAGCACAACGGTGGCGCGGCGCGCGGCGCGCTCGCTGGCCGAGACCGGCGAATAGCGGGCAGGGGCCTTCATCAGGCCCGCCAGCAACGCTGCTTCGCCGATGGTCAGCTGCGAGGCCGGCTTGTTGAAATAGCGCTGCGAGGCGGCCTCGATGCCATAGGCGCCGGCCCCGAAATAGACCCGGTTCATATAGAGAGCCAGGATCTGCTTCTTGGAGAACTTCATCTCCAGCCAGACGGCCAGGATCAGTTCCTGCCCCTTGCGGCGATAGGTCTGGGCCGGGCTGAGGAACAGGTTCTTGGCCAGTTGCTGGGTGATGGTCGAGCCGCCGCGCTGGGGCCCGTCATGGGTCATGTTCCAGGCCACCGAGCGCATGATGCCCCAGGGATTGAAGCCGAAATGGTGGTAGAACTGGCGGTCTTCGATGGCGACGAAGGCGGCCGGGACATATTTCGGCAGGGCGTCGATATCGACGGGCGGCGCATATTGGCTGCCGCGCACCGCCAGCAGAGCTCCTGAGCGATCCAGATAGTTGATCGAGGGCTGACGCTTCACATCATACAGCTTGGAGGTGTCGGGCAGATCGCTGGCGAACACCGCGAAAAAGGCGACGATGAAGATCAGGCCCCAGACGCCGACGACCGTGCCCCAATAGAGCGCGGCCTGCAGCGGCGTGCGCTGCGGCTGAGCCGGTCTATTCCCGCCGAAGGGTCCGTTCGCCATGTTGTCCTTATCCCAAGGTGCGTAGAGGGCCGCGCGCCGGCGTCCCGTTTAGCTGAAGCCCACAGAACGCGCGACAAGATTGACGAGAGATGAACGTCGAACGCGGCGCTCGTATGACCGACCGGCGTGTTGCTCTGTAT
>JAHINZ010000468.1 GCA_018895795.1 Alphaproteobacteria bacterium | reverse complement strand
CTGGAGGACTTTGGCCAGTCGGGCGACCTGCCCGATCTGTACGCCAAGTATCGTCTGGACGCCGAGGCCGTCCTCGACGCGTGCGCCGACCTTCTGGCCTAGACCGCCCTTTGTCGGTTTCCGTCCATCGCGGCCCTAAAAGCCCCCGATGACGACCATCCCGGCCAGAAGACCGTCGCGGAAGTCATAGGCCAGGGTGGCGCGGGTGTCCGACCAGACCTGTCCGCGCAGATCCTTGACCGCATACTGGAGGTCGGCCACCAGCCGCGCCGGCGGTTCAAAGCGCACGCCGATCAAGCGGGCGTCAGGGTTCATGGTTTCGAACTGGCGCGCGAAATAGTCGAGGACCGCCTGGCGGCCGCGAACCGTGCCGCCTTCCAGACCATTGGGCCATTCAACATCGGGATGAAGCATGGGCGCCAGGGCGCCAAGGTCGCGCGTATTGAACGCCGCATACACCTTCTTCAATTGAGCCCGTTCATGGCGCACGGCGGGTCTCCAGTGTCGGCGCCAGCGCTTCAGCGCGCCGCGGGCCTTGACCACGGGCTGGAGCTTCAGAACGCAGTCTTGCGCATCGGGTCATGGCGTCGGGCTCATGTCTTCCGGACGGGCCACATCCATGCGCCAAACTAGACCGTCGCGAAGCGTGTAATACTGCCGCACCTGGATGTCAGTCCACAGACTGCCCGTCAGCCCGCGCACGACCTGAATGAGCTCGACGCGGATGCGGCCGTCCTGCTCCAGCGCGAAGGCGATAGGGGTCACCTCCACCTGGATGGCCTGGTCGATCACGCCCCAATAGGCCTCCAAGGCCGCGCGGCCCTTCAGGCGCCCGCCGCGCAGTTGATCGGGCCAATCAACACCGTCATGCAGTCCCGCCGAGAAGGTGGCGAAATCCCGCCGATTGTACGCCGCGAAGAGTTTGGTGAGCAGCGCTTCGGCGTCTGTCATCACGGCGCTGGCTTGTAGCCTGTCTCGACCTTCAGATAGGCGATCAGATCGATGCGGTCCTTGGGATCCTTCAAGCCTGCGAAGGACATCTTGGTGCCGGGGAGGAAGCCGCGCGGATCGGCGAGCCATTTGTCCAGGTGTTCCGCGTCCCAGACGAAGCCGGCGGACTTGACCGCCGCCGAATAGGCATAGCCCGGCGAGGTCCCGGCCTGACGTCCGAAAATACCCCACAGATTGGGCCCGGTCATCGCCGGGCCGCCTTCGGTGATGGTGTGGCAAGAGCGGCACAGGGCGAACCGGCTCTGACCATTGGCCAGGTCGCCGGTGTTGTACGGCGCGGGGAGGGCGGCGAGAGCGGCGGCCTTCTCCGGGTCGGTGGGGGCGGCGGCGACGGCCGGCTTGACGGCTGCGGTGTCGTCGTCTTTCGCCTCCTCTCCCTTGGAGCAGGCGGCCAGAATGACGAACAGCGCCGCGACGGCGGCTTGGTTTGAATGACGCATAATAGTCCCCGAGCGACGTTAGGTCGCAAAGTATGCGACCCCGCGCCACATTCAATTAACGCCTAAGGTCTGGGCCGGAAAATCTCACATATCACCGTTATCTCCTAAGACGTCCACAGAGGTTAAGGCAAGGCCCCTGCGACAATGGCGGGTATGTCCTCGATTCCAATGACGAAAGGTGAAATCGCGAACCGTGGTTATGCACATAAATATTTGACGGCTGTTAACCATGATCCTACCCAAAAGAGGCGGGGGGGCTGCCCCGCTGCGGGTTGGGAACAAGAACATGGACTGGAACGAAGAGCGGACTGCGGTTCTGAAGAGGCTCTGGCTCGAAGGCCTGAGCGCCAGCCAGGTGGCCAGACAACTGGGCGGCGTCAGCCGCAGCGCCGTCATCGGCAAGGTTCACCGTCTAGGCATCACCGTTCGTGATACGCCCGTCCGCCAACGAACCTCGTCAGTTCGCGCGCCCAGCCGGATCCAGGTCAGACCGCGGCAAGCGGCTCCGGCGACGATGACAGCGCCACGCAGCGCGGCGATCCGGCTCGCCACGCCCGGTGTCGAACTGTCCGCCACCGCCAGCATACTGGGCCTCGAAATCCATTCGTGCCGCTGGCCGATCGGCAATCCCGATCAGAATGATTTCGGCTTCTGCGGCCGCGAAAAAACGGCCCGCGTTTCCTATTGCGACCAGCACGCTCAGGGCGCCTTCCGACGCTTCCAGTCGGCCGGCGAGATCGAAACCTGGGCCCGGAAGGGCGTTCCGGAAAAGCGGATGCAACAACGCCTCGGCTGACGCCGATCTCTCTGGTCCTCAACATCAGCGCCTGCTTGAGAAGATTTCCATGAACATGGTCCTCATCGAGAACACCGTCGGCAGCAGCCAGGTGATCACCATCATAGAGGAGTTCGCCGGCCATTCGGTGTCGCGCGATCTCAATCCAGGGGACGCCGCGCGCATCCCCGTCGGTCAGTTCAAATCCATCACCGTCCGGGAGACCTATCCCGACGATTGGCTCAGCCGCGCCAAGGCCCGCAACCGGGCGGCCGGCGTCGCCTGATCTCCCTCGAACGCCCCCGGGCGGATGACCCTTCCCATGATCCCCGCGAGGCGCCCCTCGCGGGGATCTTTTTGTTCAACTCAGAAATTGAGGCGTGCGATCGCGCTCAATTCCACGTGGTCGCGGTGTGACCCGATTGCGCCCGTCCGGACCTCGTGACATGAAGACGCCACGCACGCCGGGGGGACGAGATGCGAGCTCACGAATTTTGGGACGAGCACGCTTTGCCGCTGCCGAGCTATCTCAGCCATTTGCTCTACCAGACCGAACAACATCGCCGCGCCCTGACCGCGGACTGCATCGCGCGTCATGGTTTGAGCTTTCCCAAGTGGATCGCCATGGTGGCCCTGCGTCGCTTTGGCGAATGCTCGATGACCCGTCTGGCCAAGCTGTCGGCCAGCGACCGAACCACCCTGACGCGCTGTGTAGACGGCCTGATCCGGGACGGCCTGGTCGCGCGCGAGACCTCGCCGACGGATCGCCGGATCGTCGTGGTCCGCCTGACCCCGGCCGGCGACGACCTTCTGACCCGAATTCGCGCCGACATTCGTCCGCTCAACGCGGAGATCTGCGGCGAGTTGACCGCCGAGGAGCAGGCGGTGATGACGGGCTATCTGCAGAAGATGCTGGGTGGCCTGATCGAAGAGCCCGAGTGGAAACAGGATGTTCTGGCGTTCAACGCCCGGTGCGAGGCGGCGCCGGCCTAGTCAGTCGTCGCCCTTGGGCCGTCCCCGCAACGACTTGATGCCGGCGCGCTTGCCCTTGGTTTCCAGCCGCTTGAGCTTGCTGGAATAGGTGGGCTTGGTCGGGCGCCGGGGCTTGGGCTTTTCCGTCGCGCGCCGGATCAGGTCGACCAGCCGCTCTCGCGCCTCCTGGCGGTTCATTTCCTGCGAGCGACTGCCCTGGGCGAACAGCACCAGCACGCCGTCCTGGGTCATGCGACTGCCGCCCAGGGTTTCCAGCCGGGCCTTGACGTCCTCGGGCAGGGTGGGGGAGCCGCGCACGTCAAAGCGCAGTTCGATGGCGGTCGAGGTCTTGTTGACGTGCTGACCGCCGGGGCCCGAGGCGCGGGCCGCCTTCTCGAGGATCTCGTCGTCCTCGATGCGTAGCCAGGGGGTGATCTCGATCATCGCCGGCCCCGGGTGGCCTTGACCACGACGGTGTCGAGGGCCTGCAGGAACTTGCTGCGATCGTTAGGGCCAAAGGCCTTGGGGCCGCCGGTCACCTCACCCATCGAGCGCAGGTGCTCGCCGATCGACCGCGAGGCCAGGGCCGAGCCGATCATGTCGGCGGTGAAGATCCGGCCGTTGGGGGCCAGGGCCGCCGCGCCGGCCTTCAGCACGCGGTCGGCCAGAGGAATGTCATTGGTCACCGCCACGTCGCCGGGCTGAGCCCGCTCGGCGATCCAGTCGTCGGCGATGTCGGGACCGGCGTCGACCACGATCTGTTCGACCGCCGGGGTCGCCGGGACGCGGATCCAGCTGTTGGAGACCACGAAGGTCTTGAGGCCATAACGGGCGGCGACCTTGTAGATCTCGTCCTTCACCGGGCAGGCGTCGGCGTCGACATAGATGCGGGTCGTCTGGGTCAAGGCTGTTCCGTATTCGTTTGCGCTGCTGGTAGCCTAGCTACGCCCAAATGGCGAGCGAAAGGCGTGGAAACCCGATTGCGAGGCATGCGCCGGTGCGGCTTGTTTTCGCGTCCGCTTTGCGGTCCATTTGGGCCAAGAAACGCAACAATTCGAGGAAACCGATGACCGCGCCCCAGCCCTACAGCGTCCACGCCTACAATCTCGCCAAGAACTCCGAAAACAAGATGCACGACGAT
>JAHINZ010000467.1 GCA_018895795.1 Alphaproteobacteria bacterium | reverse complement strand
TGGCGGCACCGGCCTGGGCCTGGCCATCTCGCGCCGGATCATCGAGCAGATGGACGGAACGATCGGCCTGGACAGCGAGGAGGGCGTGGGCTCGCGCTTCTGGTTCGAGATCCGCGCGCCGTTGCGAGACCTCGCGCCGGACGCGCCCGCGGAGGACCGCGCGGTCTTCGAGCCGGATCAGACGCTGCGCCTGCTGCTGGTCGAGGACAATGCGGTCAATCGCGAGCTCATCCGCATCATGCTCGAGCCGTTCGATATCAAGATCGCGACCGCCCATGACGGCGTCGCGGGTGTCGAGGCGGTGCGCCAGGGACATTATGACCTGGTGTTGATGGATATCCAGATGCCCGGCATGGACGGTCTGACCGCCACGCGCCGCATCCGGGCGATGAAGGACACCGACGGGGCCCGGGTGCCGATCGTCGCCATGACCGCCAACGTCCTGCCAGAGCAGATCGCCAATTGCCTGGCCGCCGGCATGGACGACCATCTGGGCAAGCCGATCAATCCGGGCAAGTTGCTGGACCTCGTCGCGCGGTGGGCGGGGCGCAGCCATGCCCAGACGGCGGACTGAGCTTGCCGCCGGCGGCCTGAAAGCGAATTTCGCGAACATTTTTTCAGATCGCGCATCCGGGCGCGACGGATCGCCGTAGTTCTACTTGTCCCAGCAACGGACCAGTAAAACCCCGGAGACAATCCCATGAAGAAGTCCCTGCTGCTCGCCAGCCTTGGCGTGCTGTCGATGTCGTGCGCCGGTTCGGCCATGGCGCAAATGGATCATGCGACCATGAACCATGAAAAGACTGTCATGGTCGGTGGCGCGGCCATGTATCCGTCAAAGAATATTATTCAGAACGCGGTCAATTCAAAGGATCACACGACCTTGGTCGCCGCGGTCAAGGCCGCGGGCCTGGTCGAGACCCTGTCGGGCCCCGGTCCGTTCACGGTGTTCGCGCCCACCAACGCCGCCTTCGGCAAGCTGCCGGCCGGAACCGTCGACACGCTGGTCAAGCCCGAGAACAAAGCCACCCTGACCAAGATCCTGACCTATCACGTCGTGGCCGGGCGCCTGACGGCGGCCGACATCGCGGCCAAGGCCAAGGCCAACGGCGGCAAGGCCGTGCTGACCACCGTGCAGGGTGAGAAACTGACCGTGTCGAAGTCGGGCATGGGCTGGGCGATCACCGACGCCAAGGGCGGCAAGTCGATGATCACCCTCGCCGACGTGCTGCAGTCCAACGGCGTGATCCACGTCGTCGACACCGTGCTGATGCCCTGAAACAGCGACGCCGGCCCATCGGGCCGGCGTCGTTCATGGCGGGGATGGTCGAGCGTCGGCCTAGTCGACGCAGATCGTTACAGTGGCCTTGCCGGCCACGACCTTGGCGTAACAGCCAAACTGCACGCTGGTCGCCTGGCACTGACCGGTGACCGGACCCGCGGCCTCGATATTGCCCTCGAGGATACAGGCGCCCTGGCACTGGGCCTTGTCGGCGCAGACCTTGCCGGCGTCGGCATAGGGTGTGACGCAGGTGGGCCGCCGCAGCTTGCCGCCCCTCTGGATCACCCCGCCATGCGCGGCGCAGGACGCTTCGGTGGCCTCGGCGCTGGGGGCCGGGGCCGGCGCGGTCGGCGCGCAGGCGGTCAGCAGCGCCAGGGTCAGGGCGGCCGTCGCGAAGACCGAGATTTTCATCGTGATGTCCTTAGGCCGGGATCGCCATGAAGCCCGGCAACCAGGCCTCGTGGGCGTCGCGCAGGGCTTCCAGGGGAATGGAGAACAGATCAGCGGACGCAAAGGCTTCGCCGCCGGCGACACCGGCCACGCAGGCGTGAACGCCGGCGTCCTTGGCCGCCGCCAACAAGGCCTCGGGATCGGGCGTGGCGACCAGATAGCGGGCCTGATCCTCGCCGAACAGATAGGGGTGGGCGTGCAGGGTGCTGGACGCGTTCAGCGTGATCCCGACCTTGCTGGCCAGGGCGATATCCGCCGCCGCGATCAGCAGACCGCCGTCCGACAGGTCGTGCAGCCCCGCCACTAGGCCGGTGGGGATCAGGTCGCGGACGAAGTCGCCGTGCTTGCGCTCGGCCGCCAGGTCGACCGGCGGCGGCGCGCCGTCCTCGCGGCCCAGGATCTCGCGCAGATAGATCGACGCGCCCAGCTCGCCGTTGGTGTCGCCGATCAGCACCAGGGTGTCGCCTTCGGCCACGTTGCCGAAGCCCATGCGCAGGTCGTAGTCGTCCAGCAGGCCCACGGCCCCGACGGTGGGGGTGGGGGGAATGGCGACGCCGTTGGTCTCGTTATAGAGGCTGACATTGCCGCTCACGACCGGGAAGTCCAGCACGCGGCAGGCCTCGGCCATGCCGTCGGTGGCGCGAACGATCTGGCCCATGGTCTCGGGCTTTTCGGGGCTGCCGAAATTGAGATTGTCGGTAATGGCGATCGGCAGCGAGCCGGCGGCCGTCAGGTTGCGCCAGGCCTCGGCCACGGCCTGCTTGCCGCCCTCATAGGGATCGTTCTGGACATAGCGCGGGGTGACGTCGCTGGTCACGGCGATGGCCTTGCCCTTGCCATGGATGCGCACGATGCCGGCGTCGCAGCCGGTGGCGCTGTCTTCCAGGGTGTCGGCCATCACGTGGCGGTCATATTGCTCCCACAGCCAGCGCTTGGAGGCCATGTCGGGGCAGCCGACGACCTTCAGAACCGCGGCGGTCCAGTCGGTCGGGGCGGGCACCTGGCCGGGGTCGAGGCGCGGATGCAGGGTCGGCTGCACCCAAGGACGGTCATACAGCGGCGCGTCGTCGAACAGCGGGGCCAGCGGCACGTCGCAGACGATCTCGCCGTGATGCTTGAGCACCAGGCGGCCGGTGTCGGTGGTGACGCCGATCACGGCGGCGTCCAGGCCCCACTTTTCGAAGATGGCGTGGCCTTCGTGCTCGCGGCCGGGCTTGAGCACCGCCAGCATGCGCTCCTGGCTTTCCGAGAGCATCATCTCATAGGCGCTCATGCCGGTTTCGCGCTGCGGAACCATGTCCATGTTCAGCGCGATGCCGACCCCGCCCTTGCCGGCCATCTCGACCGAGGAGGAGGTCAGGCCGGCCGCGCCCATGTCCTGGATCGCGGCGACAGCCCCGGTCGCCATCAGTTCCAGGGTGGCCTCGATCAGCAGCTTCTCGGCGAAGGGGTCGCCGACCTGGACGGTGGGGCGCTTCTCGTCGCTGTCCTGGTCGAACTCGGCGCTGGCCATGGTGGCGCCGTGGATGCCGTCGCGGCCGGTCTTGGAGCCGAAATAGACCACCGACAGGCCCGCGCCCGGCGCGGCCGAGTAGAAGATCTTGTCCGCTTGCGCCAAGCCCACGCACATGGCGTTGACCAGGATATTGCCGTTATAGCCGGCGTGGAAATTGGTCTCGCCGCCCACGGTGGGCACGCCGACGCAGTTGCCGTAGCCGGCGATGCCGGCCACCACGCCGTCGACCAGACGCTTGGTCTTGGGATGGCTGGGATCGCCGAAGCGCAGGGCGTTGAGCAGGGCGATCGGCCGCGCGCCCATCGTGAAGACGTCGCGCATGATGCCGCCCACGCCCGTCGCCGCGCCCTGATAGGGCTCGATATAGGAGGGGTGGTTGTGGCTTTCCATCTTGAAGATGATCGCGTCGCCGTCGCCGATATCGATGACGCCGGCGTTCTCGCCGGGGCCGCAGATGACGCGCGGGCCGGTGATCGGGAACTTCTTCAGCTGGTTCTTGGAGGACTTGTACGAGCAGTGCTCGGACCACATCACCGAGAACACGCCCAGCTCGACCAGGTTGGGCTCGCGGCCCAGGCGGTCGAGAACGACGGCGTATTCCTCGGCGTTGAGGCCGAACTCACGGGCCGTATCGGCCATCGACTTTGCGGGGGCGGTGGAGGAGGTGCTCATGAGGGCGCCTTCTAGCGCGGCCTCGCAGATTCCGCCACCAAGCAGAGTGGATCGCGGACTCTCCAGACTCCGCGATCGCCGCTGAAACTTTTCAGCCGCTCTTGCCGCCGCCGCTGGTGACCGTCGGGGTCGCGGCGGCGGGCGGGGGCGCTGTCGGGCTCGCCGGGGCCGCAGCCGCAGCCGCTGGCGCGGCGGCGGCCTTGGCGGGCGCCGCGCGCTTGGCCTGTCCCTTTACCGGGTGCAGAACTTGCTGAACACGGTCCCGGGCCATGGCGACCCAGCCGTCCATCCGGGTTCCGGCGCCCGCGAAAGACTTATCGCGCACGGCCAGACCGGCGGTCGCGGCGCCGAACAGGGCCAGAGGCACAAGCACCCAGCCGACCAGGGGGTTGCCGGGCTTGCGGCGCTTACGGGCCCAGACGGGCACGCCGCTCGTGGGTTCGGGAGTGCTCATGATCGTCGTTCCATCCGCTCGTCGACCGATTCCAGAGCGCATGGCGGCGCGGGCTGGAACGGTCGCTCGTTTTGTCTGGCGATTAGCGACGTGTGACGCGTCACAATCCAGCACACTCCCCCTCGGCGCGAGCGTCGCGGGACGCGCACGCGCAATGAGGCGACTGCCAAGCTTGAAATCGCGCTTGGCCGCGGCCCGCGAACGCGGTCATGCTGGCTCACCGCCAAGCCGTCCTTGAGGGTTCATTCGCCGTGCGCAAACCGCCCCGCTGTTCTGGTTCGAATCCTGGTCGCCGCGCGCTGGTCCTGGGCCTGCTGACCGCGCCGCTGATCGCGGCCGCGCCGGGGCCTGTCCGGGTTCGGATGGAGACCGGCCAGGGCCTGATCCTGATCGAGCTCTATCCCGACAAGGCGCCGATCAGCGTCGCCAATTTCCTGGCCTATGCCGACCGGCGCCTGCTGGACGGCGGGAGCTTCTATCGCACCGTCAGCCTGAAGAACGACAACAACCCGGCGACCATCAGCGTGATCCAGGGCGGCCTGAACCGCGACGACGGTCCGCTGCCGGCCATCGCCCACGAGACGACCCAGGCCACGGGTATCCTGCATACCGATGGCGTCATCTCGATGGCCCGCGATGCGCCGGGCACCGCGAGTTCGGAGTTTTTCATCTGCCTGGGCGACAATCCGGCTCTGGATTTCGGCGGCGCGCGTAATCCCGACGGCCAGGGCTTCGCGGCGTTCGGGCGGGTGGTCCAGGGCATGGACGTGGTGCGCAAGATCCATGACGCGCCGACCGTCAGCGACGCCCGCGATCCCTATCTGAAGGGGCAAATGATCGAAAAACCCGTAAGGATTCAGAAGCTAAGCCGCAACTAAGGCAGCTGCGCCCTAGGAACGGGACACCGGATCGACCGTTCTCTCCTCGTGCGCCAAGAGCGCGCTGTGCAAAGGAGAAACGTCGATGACCGATCATAATCGCAAGCCCGAGCAACAGTAGAACACCCCCTCGCAGCAGACGCCGGGGCAGCAAAACCAGCAGGGCGAGCCGAAGGGCGGCGCGCCGGGCCGCAACCCGGGCGGTCAGGCCGATCAAGGCGATCAAGCCCAACACGCGGATCACGCCGACAAGGCCGAGCCCGCCAACGTCAAGCGCGGCGATCGCTGATCCGATCAAGACCCTTCGAGGGTATGGGGCCGGCGATTCTTCGCCAGCCCTTTTCGCGTGGCGCTACTTCTCGACCACGGGCAGCGCGATGAAGCTGGCCGCATCCCCGGCGTGGAACACCCGCTGGGTGGCCTTCACATAGTCGACCGGCTTGGCGAAGAAGATGTTGGGCACGAAGGTCTGCGGGTTGCGGTCGTACAGCGGGAACCAGCTGGACTGGATCTGCACCATGATCCGGTGGCCGGGCTTGAACACATGGTTGGTGGTCGGCAGGCCGAAACGGTAGGGCAGGGGCGCATCGGGCGTGATCGCCTTGGGATCGCTGAAGCTTTCGCGATAGCGGCCGCGGAAGATGTCCATCGACACCGGCAACTGATAGCCGCCCATCTCGGGCTGGCTTGGGACCATGTCCGGATAGACGTCGATCAGCTTGACCACCCAGTCGCTGTCGGTCCCGCTGGTGGAGGCGACCAGATTGACCAGGGGTTCGCCGGAAATCTGCAGCGGAGCCGCCAGGACGTCGGTCGTGAAGGTCAGGACGTCGGGACGACCGGAGGCCTCGCGCTGATCGTCGACCAGCCACTGGGTCCAGGTCAGCGGCGCATCATAGCCGATGGGTTGGCTGGGCCGCGCGCGGTTGGGAACCGGCTTGGCCGGGTCGGAGACATATTCGTCAAAGGCGGGACCGTCCGCCGGCGGCGTGAACGACAGCTTGCCCCCGGCCTGCAGATACAGCGCCTTGGGCTTGGCCGCGCAGGTTTGGCAGGCGATCGGCCAAGCGGCCAGCTTGCGCCAGGTGTTCGTGCCGCTTTCAAAGGCGTTGACCGGGGCGATGTCGGCGGCCGGCGCGCCATCCTTAAGATAGCGGGCCAGGAACGGCGCCAGGATGTCGTGACGGAACTGCTTGGCCGTATCGGCGTCCCACTTGATCGCGCCCAGGTGCGACCCGTCATCGATCTGCTGGCCGTGATACCAGGGGCCGAGGGTCAAGAAGACCTTGTCGCCCGCCGTGTCCTTGGGCTTGAGGGCCTTGTAGACGGCGATCGCGCCGTGGATGTCTTCCTGGTCCCAAAGACCGTGCACCAGCATGATCGGGACCGTGAGCGGCTGTTTGGCCAGGATCTTGTCCATGGCCTGTTCCTGCCAGAAGGCGTCGTAGGCGGGGTGCTCGATGATCTTTCGCCAGAAACCCACCTGCTCCAGCCCGCGCTGGCGTCCCAGCTCGCCGGCCGAGCCTGCCCGCATGTACTGGTCGTAGTCGTCGGTGGTGTTGGAGGGCCAGCGGGCGCTGTTGTCCCGCGTGGCCTGCTGTTCATAGACATAGGGCATGTTCTGCTGGCGAAAGGCCCCGTTGTGGAACCAGTCGTCGCCCATCCAGCCGTCGACCATCGGGTTCATCGGCACGGACACCTTCAGCGCCGGGTGCGGATTGACCAGGGCCATCAAGGGCAGGAAGCCGTCATAGGAAATGCCCAGGATGCCGACCTTGCCGTTGCTCTCGGGCGTGTTCTTCACCAGCCAGTCGATGGTGTCATAGGTGTCGGTGGCGTGGTCGACCTTGGTCGGGTTCAGCGGCCCCTGCAGGGGCCGGTTCATCACATAGTCGCCTTCCGAGCCGTACTTGCCGCGCACGTCCTGGACGACGCGGATATAGCCGCCCTCGACGATGACGTCGGTGGCGTTGTCATAGCCTTGCAGCACGGCGGCGAGCGTCCCGCTGGCGGCGTGGCTGGTCAGGGCGGTGGCGCCATAGGGCGTGCGGGTCAGCAGGATCGGCGCGCCGTGCGCGGCCTTGGGGACCAGAATGACGGTGTGAAGCTTCACCCCGTCGCGCATCGGGATCATCACGTCCCGTCGCTCGAAGTCAAAGCCCTGGGTCGACTCCACCAGCTTGGCCGGCGTTTCGCTCAAGGCGGCCGGCTCTGGAGCCTTCTGCGCCTGGACCGCGCCGGCGCTGGTCCCCAGCAGGGCCGCCATGGCCACCGCGCCCAAGATCCTAGAGATCGTCATTCCAGTTCCCCCTGTCCCGGCCGGACGTTCGCGTGTCCGGCCGGGATTGGCAACCGCCCGCTGGATGACGGGCGGGCCGTGCGGGACGGGGTCTACTTCTCCACCACCGGCAGTTCGATGAAGCTGGCCGCATCCCCGGCGTGGAACACCCGCTGGGTGGCCTTCACATAGTCGGCCGGCTTGGCGAAGAAGATGTTGGGCGTGAAGGTCTGCGGATTTCGGTCGTACAGCGGGAACCAGCTGGATTGGATCTGCACCATGATCCGGTGGCCCGGCTGGAAGGTGTAGTTCGCGGTCGGCAGGATAAACTGGTACTTCAGCGGGGTGTTGGGCTTGATCGCCTTGGGGTCGCTGAAGCTTTCGCGATAGCGGCCGCGGAAGATGTCCATGCCCACGGCCAGCTGATAGCCGCCCAGTTCGGGCTGGCTGGGGACCTCGTCGGGATAGACGTCGATCAGCTTGACCACCCAGTCGCTGTCGGTGCCGCTGGTCGAGGCCGTCAGATTGACCTTGGGCACGCCGGCGATCTTCAGCGGCGCGGTCAGGGGCTCGGTCGTATAGGTCAGGACGTCGGGGCGGCCGTCGACGCCGCGCTGGTCGGTGACCAGCCACTGGGTCCAGCGGCCGCGGTCGCTGAACTGCAGGGGGCGAGGGATGTAGGGAACGGGCTTGGCGGGGTCGGAGACGTACTCGTCATAGGCCGCCGCGCCCTTGGCCGCCGCCGGGGCTGTGAAGTCCAGGCCGCCATTGGCCTCCAGATAGAGGTTCTTGGTCTGGCCCTGCGGCCAGTTGGCGTAGCGGTTCCACTTGTTGGCGCCGGGATCATAGATCAGCACCGGCGGCGTCTCGGCCTTGGGACCGTCCTTCAGATACTGATCGAAGAAGGGTTTCAGTACGTCGCGGCGGAACTGCAGGGCGGTGTCGCCGTCCCACTTGAACGGACCCAGGTTCGAGGCGTCGTAATTGACCTGGCTGTGCCGCCAGGGGCCCAGCACCAGGTAGTTCTTGTCGTTGGCGGCGTCCTTGGGCTCGACGGCGGCGTAGCTGTGCACCGCGCCCCACATGTCCTCCTGGTCCCACAGGCCCTGGATCCACATGGTCGGCACCGTCAGCGGCTGCTCGGCCATGGTCTTGTCGAGGGCCTGCTGGCTCCAGAACGGCGTATAGGCGGCGTTCTCGCTGAGCTTCTTCCACCAGGGCAGTTTGTCCAGGCCGTGATTCTTGGCGTAGTCGCCGGCCGAGCCTTCGCGCAGGAAGTTGCTGTAGTCGTCATAGCCTTGGCGCTGGACGCTCTCGCCGGCGCCGCGCACGGTGGTTTGGCCGGTGAAATAGTCGAAATTGGGCTGGCGGAAGGCCCCGTGGTGGAACCAGTCGTCGCCCATCCAGCCGTCGACCATCGGGCTCATCGGCGCGGCGACCTTCAGGGCCGGGTGCGGATGGACCAGGGCCATCACCACCGTGAAGCCCTCATAGGAGCTGCCCAGCATGCCGACCTTGCCATTGGTCTCGGGCACGTTCTTCACCAGCCAGTCGATGGTGTCATAGGCGTCGGTGGAGTGGTCGACCTCCGACCCGTTCAGCGGGCCCTTCAGGGGCCGGGTCATGACGTAGTCGCCTTCCGACCCGTACTTGCCGCGAATGTCCTGGAACACGCGGATATAACCGCCGTCGGTCACGAACGGCTCGTCGCTCTGCGGCATGGCGGCCAGCATATGCGGGCTGTCGGCGCGAGCGGCGCGCTTGGCGGCGTTGTAGGGGGTGCGGGTCAGCATGATCGGCAGGCTCTTGCCGCCCTTGGGGACGACGATGACCGTGTAGAGCTTGGCTCCGTCGCGCATCGGGATCATCACCACGCGCTTGACGTAGTCGTAGCCGACCTGGGCGGCGACATATTTGCCGTCGATGTCCGGGGTCATGGCGGCGGTCTGGGCCGCGGTCTGGGCGTAGGCGACCGACGCGATGGCGGTCAGGGCGACGGCGGCCAATAGACCGGCGCGCAGGGGGGTGACGAGACTCATGGATGGCCCTCCAAAGACGAGGACGGCACCTTAGGAGCGGTTTTGGCGGGGTGCTATGGTGTAACGCTTATTCGTCAGCGTGCTATCAGGCGCTGGCGAACACGCTGCGGAACAGGATCGCGCCGTCTTCCGAGCCCAGATCGGCGTCGAACGAGCGGTCGGGGTGGGGCATCAGGCCCAGTACGTTGCCCTTGGGATTGATGATGCCGGCGATGTCGCGGGCCGAGCCGTTGGGATTGTCCTTGTAGCGGAACACCACCTGGCCTTCGCCCTCGAGGCGGTCCAGCGTCTCTTCATCGGCGAAGAAGTTGCCCTCGCCGTTGCCGACGGTCATCACCGCCTCGCGCTGCTCGCCGAACTCGGCGGTGAAGCGGGTCTGGCTGTTGACGATGTCCAGTTCGACCGGCTTGCAGATATATTTCAGCTTCTCGTTGCGCAGCAGGGCGCCGGGCAGCAGGCCCGCCTCGCACAGCACCTGGAAGCCGTTGCAGATACCGACCACGGCCATGCCGTCATCGGCGGCCTTGACCACTTCCTTCATGACCGGGCTCTGAGCCGCCATCGCGCCGCAGCGCAGATAGTCGCCGTAGGAGAAACCGCCGGGCAGGACGATCAGGTCCAGGTCGTCCGGCAGGGCCGTCTCCTGGTGCCAGACCATCTCGACGCGGGCCCCGGCCGAGCGCTCGATGGCGACCTTGCAATCGCGGTCGCAGTTGGACCCCGGGAAGACGATGACAGCGGCTTTCATGGCGCGGGCCTGTAGCACCGTTCGGGGCGGTTGTCAGCGCTCCGTGGTCCTCAGAGCTCAATCATGTCGAAGTCCGACTTGGGCGTGCCGCACAGCGGGCAAATCCAGTTGGCGGGGATGTCCGCCCACCGGGTTCCGGGCGGCAGGCCTTCGCCCGGATCGCCCTCGGCCTCGTCATAGAGGTAGCCGCAGGTTCGGCACTGCCAGACCGTGAAGGGCGCGCTCATCGTCGCCTCAGCTCATCCTGAAGCGGATCGGCACCGACTTGGGGCCGCAGACGAAGTTGGCGGTCATCCGGGTGGGCTGGCCGTCCAGTTCCACGCTGTCGAGCCGGGCGAACAGTTCCTCCCACAGCACCCGCATCTCCATCCGCGCCAGATGCTGGCCCAGGCAGACATGGGCGCCGTAGCCAAAGGCCACGTGCTTGTTGGGCGTGCGGTCGATGCGGAAGCTGAACGGATCCTCGAACACCGCCTCGTCGCGATTGCCCGAGGGGTAGGACAGCATCATCCAGTCGCCCTTGGCGATCTTGCGGCCGGCCAGCTCGGCGTCGGCGGTGGCGGTGCGCATGAAGTGCTTCACCGGCGTCACCCAGCGGATCGATTCCTCGACCAGGCCGGGGATCAGGCCGGGATCGGCCTTGACCCGCGCGAACTGGTCGGGGTTCTCGGCCAGGGCCCACAGGGCGCCGGCGGTGGTCGAGGAGGTGGTGTCATGGCCGGCCGTGGCGGCGATGATGTAGTAGCTCATCGCCTCCAGGTGACCCATCGGCTGGCCGTCGATCTTGCCGTTGGCGATGATGCTGGCCAGGTCCTCGCGCGGATTGGCCCGGCGATCCTCGGTCATGGCGTTGAAATACTGCATGAAGTCCATGATCACCGACTGCAGGCTGTCGATACCCTCATTGACGTCGGTGGCGACCTTGCCGTCGCGGTTCAGGTCGGGGTCGGCGCTGCCGAACAGTTCCTGGGTCAGTTTCAGCATGCGCGGCTCGTCGGCCTCGGGTACGCCCAGGACCTCCATGATCACGTGCAGCGGATAGAGAAACGCCACGTCGCGGGCGAAGTCGCAGCGATCGCCCTGGGCGGCCATGCGGTCGACGAAGCCGCGGGCGATCTCGCGGATCCGGGCCTCCAGCGCCCGCAGGTTCTGCGGCAACAGCGCGCCCTGGGTCACGCGGCGGTAGGCGAAGTGGTCGGGATTGTCCATCTGGACCAGCGAGCGCACCAGATGCGGCGAGCCGCCCATCATGGCCCGCACCTTCTGGTCGGCCTCGATATTGGTGACGATCGTGGCGCGGTCGCCGTTGTGGAACAGCTCGTTCTGGCGCTCGACCTCCAGGATGTCGGCGTGGCGGGTCACCACCCAGAACGGGTCGAAGCCCTCGGGTTGGGCCACCTCCAGCGGGCTCTCGCGCCGCAGCTGGGCGAAGGCTTGATCGATACGGTCGCCGTCGGCATAGGCCTTGGGGTCGACGATGG
>JAHINZ010000466.1 GCA_018895795.1 Alphaproteobacteria bacterium | reverse complement strand
GCACGTGCACCAGTCGATCTGGCAGGACGGCAAGCCGCTGTTCGCCGGTGACAAGTACGCCGGCCTGTCGCAGGAGTGCCTGTACTACATCGGCGGCATCATCAAGCACGCCAAGGCGATCAACGCGTTCTCGAACTCGACGACGAACTCGTACAAGCGCCTCGTTCCCGGCTATGAAGCGCCGGTGAAGCTGGCCTATTCGGCCCGCAACCGCTCGGCCTCGATCCGGATCCCGCACGTTGACTCGCCGAAGGCCAAGCGCCTGGAAGCCCGCTTCCCCGACCCGATGGGTAACCCCTATCTGACCTTCGTCGCCCTGCTGATGGCCGGACTGGACGGCATCAACAACAAGATCGACCCGGGCGCGCCCGCCGACAAGAACCTCTACGACCTGCCCCCGCGCGAGCAAAAGAAGATCCCGGAAGTCTGCGGCTCGCTCCGCGAGGCGCTCGAGAACCTCGACAAGGACCGCGCCTTCCTGAAGGCCGGCGGCGTCATGGACGACGACTTCATCGACAGCTACATCGAGCTGAAGATGGAAGAAGTGATGCGCCTGCAGCTGCACCCGCACCCTGTTGAATTCGAAATGTACTACAAGTGCTAGGCTAGACGACGCCTGGAAACAGTAGCGGGGGCCGGAGGGAAATCTCCGGCCCCTTTTCGTTGAGGCCGACAAAAATCACCGCGCCCTTTCGGGAATGAGTTCTTACTTATGGGCGCCCGCTGAACAAAATTGTCGCAACTCCGCAACAGAACCATCGCAATCCGCCGTGGGCGCACGAAATCCTGTGGCGCACGATATCCCTGAAGGGCCAACTAAGCTTAACCGACTGCACACGGAAGCAGGTCGAACGCCGCCGAAAAGAGTCGGCGTCGCCAAGCTTGGTCAGCACAGGATCTCTCCATGCACACCCCCCATCGCAAACTTCGGCGCGCCCTCGGGCTTTCATGCGGTTTCGCCGCCCTGAGCGTCGCCATCGCCGCCGCGCCATCCGCCTTCGCGCAAGACACCCAGGTCAGCGACGTGATCGTCACGGCCCAGAAGCGCAGCGAAAACCTGCAGGACGTGCCGGTATCGGTGGTGGCCCTCTCGGGCGAGCGTCTGGAATCCATCTTCGCCGCGGGCGAGGACATCCTGGCCCTGGCCGCCAAGGCCCCTGGCCTCTACGCGGAATCTTCCAACGGCCGCGCCGCGCCGCGCTTCTATATCCGCGGCCTGGGCAACAGCGATTTCGATCTGGCCGCCTCTCAACCCGTCTCGATCATCCAGGATGACGTTGTTCTCGAGAACGTGGTTCTGAAGAGCTCGCCCATCTACGACCTGGACCACGTCGAAGTGCTTCGCGGTCCGCAAGGCACGCTGTTTGGTCGCAACACCACGGCGGGCATCGTCAAGTTTGACACCATCAAGCCCAGTGAAGAGACGAAGGCGCGCGCCGCCGCATCTTACGGCAGCTACAATACCTTGACCTTTGATGGTGGCGTTGGCGGCGCCCTGGTCCCCGGCAAGGTCGCAGCGCGGGCTTCGCTGCTGGTCCAGCACCGCGACAACTGGATCAACAACGGCTTCACCGGCCAGAAGGACGCTCTGGGCGGCTTCGACGAAAAGGCCGCGCGTCTGCAGGTCCTGTTCACGCCGACCGAAGCACTCAGCGCTCTGTTCAACGTCCACGCGCGTGACCTGGACGGCACAGCGGCTGTCTTCCGCGCCAACGTCCTGACCAAGGGCTCTAACAAGCTCAACGCCAACTACGACCGCAACACGGTGTATTTCGATGCGGGAGCCGGCAATCCGCAGAAGTACAAGGGCTGGGGCACTTCGGCCAATATCGGCTACGATTTCGGCGACGTCACGCTGACCTCGATCACCGCCTATGAAGAGACCCACGGCACAAGCCGCGGCGACATCGACGGCGGCAACCTGAAAGGCCCGGGCTTCATTCCCTTCCCTTCGGAAAGCACCGACGGCATCAAAAAGCTGGATCAGGTTACTCAGGAGCTGCGTCTGGCCAGCGACACCGCTGGTCCGCTGAGCTGGCAAGTCGGCGGCTTCTACTTCGACTCCAGCTATCAGATCCGCACCGACCCGGGCTTCGCGCCCGCGACGACGCTGGAACAGAATAACAAGTCTTGGGCGGTCTTCGGCCAGGCCTCCTACAAGGCAACAGACGCCCTGACCCTGACGGGCGGCTTGCGCTATACCAGCGACGACAAGAATATGAAGGTCGTCTCGGGCCCGAACCCAGCCTCGCCGGTCTCGGTTTCCGACGAGAAGGTCAGCTGGGACCTCAGCGCCTTCTATACGGTCTCGGATAATGTCAGCCTCTACGGCAAGGTCGCCTCGGGCTTCCGTGGCCCTTCGATTCAGGGCCGCGACATCGCCTTCTTCTCGCCGGCCTCGGCGGCCAAGTCCGAGACGATCATGTCGTACGAACTGGGCCTGAAGAGCGAACTGTTCGATCGCCGCGTTCGCTTGAACGGCGCGGTGTTCACCTACACCCTCAAGGATCCGCAGTTCAGCGCCGTCGGCGGCGGCTCCAATTCCAACCGCCTGATCAACGCCGACAAGGGCGAAGCCTATGGCGTCGAACTGGATGGCGAATTCATCGTCACCCAAAACCTCGTCGTGACGGCCGGCTACAGCTACAGCCACACCGAGATCAAGGACAAGACCTTGGCCGTGGCCGTCTGCGCCCAGTGCACGGTTACCGATCCCCTCAATCGTTCGGGGCAGGCCTTGGTCAATGGCAACCCATTCCCCAATGCGCCTGAATACACTTTCGACGTTACCGCCCGTTACAATGTTCCCTTCGGCGCCGACGGCGAACTCTTTGCCTACACCGACTGGAAGGTGCAGGGGCTGACGAATTTCTTCCTCTATCAATCGAAGGAATTCTACAGCAAGGGTGACTTCGAAGGCGGCCTGAAGCTGGGCTACGCCAAGCTGAACGGCGCATGGGAAGCGGCTCTGTTCGCACGCAACATCACCGATGAGGATAACCTCAAGGGCGCGATCGACTTCAACAACCTGACCGCCTTCGTCAACGAGCCGCGCGTTATCGGTGTCTCGCTGAACGTCAAGATGTAGTCGATCTCTCCGTCGAGAGCGATGAAGGGCCGCGGAGCAATCCGCGGCCCTTTTTCTTGTTCAGGCCTCGGGCAAGCCGACGCCACTGACGGGAACGGTCTCGAAGCGCTGGCCAAAGCCCGCGATGATCGGTCGGGCGCGCGCGATCGCCGCCTGAACGGTCGGAAGTTTCAGGGAGGCGCCGTGATGCTCGGCCGTCTCCCAGACCTCCGTGATCCAGATGGCGTCGGCGTTGACGGCGTCCTTGGCCACGATGTAGCTCAGACACCCGGGCATTGACCGCGTCCCCTCATCCAAGATCGCGATCAAATCGTCTCGCTGGCCGGCCGTGGCGCTCATCTGGCCGATTAATCCGTACATTGTCGCTTGTTCCTTGCTCGCCGCCGCGAGTGGCGCTCCCGTCACGACCATGGCGGCGCCAGCCGCCAGGACCGTCCGCCGCTCGATCTCGAAATCCTTCAAGTCACACTCCTAGACCTTGCACTCGCCCGCCGCCGCGACACTCACCCCGTTAGCGCCGGCAGTGCAGGCGTTACCGTAGGTCTTGCCGTCGCAGCCGCACACCGGTCGATAGTCCCGCGTGCAAACGGTCGGTCGCTTGCGGCAGATCCCCGAAGCGTCGGCGACCGTACGACACTGCCCTGCCTGAAACTGGCAGGAGAGTCCCTCAGCGCACTGGAATCCCGCGATACCGCCGCACATACCGCCCTCGGCGACGGGCGCTCGCGGCATCGGCGGCGGGTTGGACGGCGCACCGCCGCCTGGGCTTTCGCAGGCCAGCAAAAGCACGGCTATCAGAGTCAGGATCATACTTCGCAACGCCATCGACCCATCTCCAGGTATTTTCGATCTTCCAACCCATGCATGATGACTCAACCGCGTTCAGGCGACAGACAAATCTCGTCGATCGCACGATAGGCAGCAGCTCTCTCTTGCTTGGCGAAGATTTTTCGTCTGTCCTGCCGGCCTCTTGGGGAGTCGGGGTTTTTCATGATTGGATGGCGTTATACGGCCGCAGCCGTAAGCCTGCTCGCGTTGGGCCTCTCGGCCTGCGCGACCACCAGCGGAGCTGGCGCCAAGCCCGGCGCAACGGCGGCCAAGCCCGCCGAAAAGGTCGAGAGCAAACCGTTGCCCAAGGGCCTCGATGGCTCGACCGCAACGGGTTATCCCTCGACCTACAAGCCTCTTCCCTCGACCGCCACCGCGATCGTCGGCGCGACGGTGCTGACGGCGACCGGCCAACAGATCGACAATGGCGTGGTCTTCATGTCCGGCGGCAAGATCGTGTCGGTCGGCGGTCCCGAGACGCCCGTCCCCGCCGACGTCGCTGTCATCGACGCCAAGGGCAAGTGGCTGACCCCCGGCATCATCGACGCCCACAGTCATCTGGGCGTCTATCCCTCGCCCGGCGTCCAGGCCAAGTCCGACGGCAATGAGGCGACCGACCCCAATACGGCCCAGGTCTGGTCCGAGCACTCGGTCTGGCCCCAGGATCCCGGCTTCAACCGCGCCCGGGCCGGCGGCGTCACGACGCTGCAGATTCTTCCCGGCTCGGCCAACCTGTTCGGCGGCCGCTCGGTCACGCTGAAGAACGTCCCGTCCCTGACCATGCAAGGCATGAAATTCCCCGACGCGCCCTATGGCCTGAAGATGGCCTGCGGCGAAAACCCCAAGCGCGTCTACGGCAGCAAGAACCGCTCGCCTTCGACGGCGATGGGCAATGTCTTCGGCTACCGCAAGGCTTGGATCGACGCGGCCGACTACGGTCGCAAGTGGGATGACTACCGCGCCAAGGTCCAGAAGGGCGAGAAGGCTGATCCGCCCAAGCGCGATCTGCAGCTTGAGACCCTGGTCGGTGTCCTGAAGGGCGAGATCTTGGTGCAGAACCACTGCTACCGCGCCGACGAAGAAGCCGTGATGATCGATATCGCCAAGGAGTTTGGCTACAAGATCACGATGTTCCACCATGCGATCGAGAGCTACAAGGTCGCCGCCCTGCTGGCCAAGGAAGGCATCTGCTCGGCCACCTGGGCCTCGTGGACCGGCTTCAAGATGGAAAGCCTGGACGGCATCGACGCCAATGCCGCCATCCTCTGGAAGGCCGGGGCCTGCGTCGTCATCCACTCCGACGACCCGATCATGACCCAGCGGCTGAACCAGGAAGCCGCCCTCGCCATGACCGCCGGCAACAAGCTGGGCTACGGGATCAGCCGCGCCGAAGCCATCAAGTGGATCACCGCCAACCCGGCCAAGGCCATGGGCGTCGGCGACAAGACCGGCGCGATCGCGCCCGGCAAGGACGCCGATCTGGTGCTGTGGAGCCGCGACCCGTTCAGCGTCTACGCCCAGGCCGAGAAGGTCTATATCGACGGCGCCCTGACCTATGATCGTCATGATCCGCGCTACCAGCCCAAGTCCGACTTCGAGCTTGGCCAAACCGGCCAGGGAGCGTTCAACTGATGATCCGGTCACTTCTCCTGACGGGCGCCGCCTGCGCCGCCCTGGCCGCTCCGGCGGCCGCTGAAACCATCGCCATCGTCAATGCCCGCCTCGAACCCATCAGCGGCCCAGCGGTCGCCTCGGGGGCGATCGTCATGCGGGACGGCAAGATCGTCGCGCTGGGCGCCGGCGTCACGGCGCCGGCCGGAGCGACGGTGATCGACGCCAAGGGCGGGGTCGTCACCCCCGGCCTGATCGCGCCGTCGTCGAACCTGACCGCCTCCGAAATCGGCGGCGTCAAGGAAACGCGTGACGACGGCACCGGCAACGCGCTGTCGGCCGGCTTCGACATCGCCTACAGCGTCAATCCCGCCTCGCCGATGATCGGCCTGGCCCGCGACGGCGGCGTCACCGCCTCGGCCGTGACCCCGGTCTTGTCGGGCGTCGGCGGCGGGGCCGGTGAGCATGCCGATGACGGCGTGGTCGAGGAAATGACGGCCGGCAAGGACGGCGGGGGCGATCCGCCGCTGTTCGGCGGCCAGGCCGCATTCGTCCGCCTCAAGGCCGGCGACGCCGACCTGGTGCAGGCCTCCAAGCTGGCGGTCACCGTCTCGCTCGGCGAATCGGGAGCCCGCGCGGCCGGCGGCTCGCGCGGCGCTTCGATGGTGCTGATCAAGTCGGCCCTGGAGGACGCTCGCGCCTTCGCCAAAAATCGCGCCGCCTATGAGCAGGGCGCCACCCGCGACTACGGCCTCTCGCGCCTGGACCTCCAAGCTCTGGTTCCGGTCGTGCAGGGCAAGACCCCGCTGCTGATCCGCGTCCACCGCGCCTCGGACATCCGCCTGGCCCTGAAGCTGGCCGCCGAGGAAAAGGTCCGGATCATCCTCGAGGGCGTCGAGGAAGGCTGGGTCGTGGCCGCCGAGATCGCCAAGGCCGGCGTGCCGGTCATCGTCGATCCGCAGGCCGACCTGCCCGACAGCTTCGAGACCCTGGCCTCGCGCCTGGACAACGCCGCCCGCCTGAACGCCGCCGGCGTGATGGTGGCGATCAACGGCGCGCGGGACTTCAACAATCTGCGGCAGGAGCGGCTGAACGCCGGCCTCGCGGTCGCCAACGGCCTGCCCTACGCGGCCGGTCTGGCGTCGGTGACGCTGATCCCGGCCAGGATCTGGGGCCAGGCCGACAAGATCGGGTCGCTGGAAGTCGGCAAGACCGCCGACGTCGTGCTGTGGACCGGCGATCCGCTGGAAACCACGACCTGGGCCGACAAGGTGTTCATCGCCGGCGTCGAGCAGCCGCACGACAGCCGCCAGACCCAACTGCGTGACCGCTATGCGGCGCCCGACAACGGGATGCCGCCGGCCTACCGGTAGAGACTGAGGACTCGCCCCCTCCGGATGCTGCGCATCCTCCTCCCCCGGAGGGGGAAGATGATCGCGGGTTCCGTCTTCCCCCTCCGGGGGAGGAGCGCCGAAGGCGCGGAGGGGGCAGGTCCCCGCATCCCCAACAAATGCAGCGCCCGCGACGAGACGCCTCTTTTCAGCCGAGTCTTCGAAGCCCATACGGGGCTTCCCTCCGAATCGACGCATGTTCCCGTAATGTCCTCCAAAGACGCCCTGCCCCTGCCTTCCCTGTTCGATGACGCCCTGTCGCCGCCGCCGGCCGCGCCGTTGCCGGCCCGCGAGCCGCATGTCGAGGCCCCGTCCCGCGCCGCCGCCCCGCCGCCGCCGACCGTCGCCGCGCCCTCCAGCGGCGGCTACACCGCCAGCGACATCGAGGTGCTGGAAGGCCTGGAGCCCGTGCGCAAGCGGCCCGGCATGTATATCGGCGGCACCGACGAGCGGGCCCTGCACCATCTGTTCGCCGAAGTGCTGGACAATTCGATGGACGAGGCCGTCGCCGGCTTCGCCAAGACCATCGAGGTCAAGCTCGACGCCGACGGCTTCCTGTCGGTCAAGGACGACGGCCGCGGCATGCCGGTCGACCCGCACCCCAAGCATCCGGGCAAGTCGGCCCTGGAAGTGATCATGACCATCCTGCACGCCGGCGGGAAGTTCAGCGGCAAGGCCTATGAAACCTCCGGCGGCCTGCACGGCGTCGGGGCCTCGGTGGTCAACGCCCTGTCCGAGCGGGTCGAGGTCACGGTCTGGCGCGACGGCTTCGAGCACCTGCAGGTCTTTTCGCGCGGCAAGCCGTTGGGCCCCGTCGAGAAAATCGGCCCCAGCCGCAAGCGCGGCACCATGGTGCGCTTCCTGCCCGACGCGCAGATCTTCGGCGAGGGCGTGGCCTTCAAGCCGGCCCGCCTGTACCGGATGACCCGGTCCAAGGCCTATCTGTTCCGCGGCGTGCAGATAAAATGGTCCTGCGACCCTTCCCGCATCCAGGACCAGACCCCGGCCGAGGCGGTCTTCCATTTCCCCAATGGCCTGGCCGACTTCCTGGCCGAGCGCACCAAGGGCCTGGAAACCGTCACCCCCGACAGCTTCTCGGGCCGCATCGAGCGCCAGGGCGAGGCCGGGGCGGTCGAATGGGCCATCGCCTGGACGCCGCGCGGTTTCGGCGAGCATGACGGCTTCATGCAGTCCTACTGCAACACCGTGCCCACCCCCGAGGGCGGCACCCACGAAAGCGGCCTGCGCGCCGCCCTGACCCGCGGCCTCAAGGCCTATGCCGAGTTGAAGGGCGAGAAGCGCGCGGCGATCATCACCGCCGACGACGTGATCGCCCAGGCCGGGGCCCTGATCTCGGTGTTCATCCGCAATCCCGAATTCCAGGGCCAGACCAAGGAAAAGCTGTCGTCGAGCGAGGCCCAGCGCTTCGTGGAAGCGGCGCTGCGCGACCCGTTCGACCACTGGCTGACCGCCTCGCCCAAGACCGCCCAGGCCCTGCTGGACTTCGTGATCGAGCGGGCCGAGGAACGCCTCAAGCGCCGCAAGGACAAGGAAGTCTCCCGCGCCTCGGCGACCCGCAAGCTGCGCCTGCCGGGCAAGCTGGCCGACTGCGCCGGCTCGGCCGTCGACGGCGCCGAGCTGTTCATCGTCGAAGGCGACAGCGCCGGCGGCTCGGCCAAGCAGGCCCGCAACCGCAAGACCCAGGCCATCTTGCCCCTGCGCGGCAAGATCCTCAACGTCGCCTCGGCCACCGGCGAAAAGATGAGCGGCAACAAGGAGTTGTCCGACCTGATGCTGGCCCTTGGCGTCCAGGCCGGCAGCAAGTATCGCGAGGAGGATCTGCGCTACGAGCGGATCATCATCATGACCGACGCCGATGTCGACGGCGCCCACATCGCCTCCCTGCTGATCACCTTCTTCTACCGCACCATGCCCGAGCTGATCCGTGGCGGGCACCTGTTCCTCGCCCTGCCGCCGCTCTACCGCCTCAGCCACGGCGGCAAGAGCGCCTATGCCCGCGACGACGCCCACAAGGACGAGCTGCTGGCCACCCTGTTCAAGAACAAGAAGCCCGAGATCGGCCGCTTCAAGGGCCTGGGCGAGATGATGGCCGCCCAGCTGAAGGAAACCACCATGGACCCGGCCGTCCGCACCCTGGCCAAGATCACCCTGCCGCGCTCCGAAGAAGCGGTGGAATCCCTGGTCGAGACCCTGATGGGCCGCAAACCCGAACTGCGCTTCCGCTTCATCCAGGAAAACGCCGAGTTCGCCGTGGCGG
>JAHINZ010000465.1 GCA_018895795.1 Alphaproteobacteria bacterium | reverse complement strand
CGGCTCCCGCGCCCGCTCCGGTCGCCGCCGCCGCGCCGGCTCCGACCGCCGCCGCGCCGGTCAGCCCGGCTCCCGCCCGCATCGCCGCCGAGAACAATCTGGATCTCTCGACCGTCGCCGGCACCGGCAAGGACGGCCGGGTCACCAAGGGCGACGCCCTGGCGGCTCTGGAAGCCCGCGCCAACGCCCCGGCCCCGGCCGCCACCCCGTCGGCCCCGCGTCCGATCCATGAGCGCGAAGAGCGCGTCAAGATCACGCGCCTGCGTCAGACGATCGCCCGTCGCCTGAAGGAAGCCCAGAACAACGCCGCCATGCTGACGACCTTCAACGAGGTCGACATGAGCGCGGTGATGGCCTTGCGCGCTCAGTACAAGGACATTTTCGAGAAGAAGCACGGCGTCAAACTGGGCTTCATGTCGTTCTTCACCAAGGCGGTCGTGGCGGCCCTGAAGGCCGTGCCGGACGTCAATGCCGAGATCGACGGAACCGACATCGTCTACAAGAACCACTATGACATCGGCGTCGCCGTCGGCACCGAAAAGGGCCTGGTGGTTCCGGTGGTCCGCGACGCCGACGCCATGAACCTGGCCGAGATCGAAAAGGCCATCGGCGCCCTGGGCAAGAAGGCCCGCGACGGCCAGCTGTCGATCGACGACATGCAGGGCGGCACCTTCACGATCACCAACGGCGGCATCTATGGCTCGCTGATGTCGACCCCGATCCTCAACGCGCCGCAGTCGGGCATCCTGGGCATGCACGCGATCAAGGACCGCGCCATGGTCGTCAACGGCAAGATCGAGATCCGGCCGATGATGTATCTGGCCCTCAGCTACGACCACCGCGTGGTTGACGGCCAGGGCGCCGTGACCTTCCTGGTCAAGGTCAAGGAAGCCCTGGAAGACCCGCAGCGCCTGCTGCTGGAACTCTAGTTCGCTTGGAGCCCCCGTTCTTCGGAACGGGGGCTTTGCTTTTCGGCGCCTCGGCGCCCGTCTGGCCTCTGTGTCCTGAATGTCGAAGGGCGAGGGGCGTCCATCACGAGAGGCCAACATGGCTCAGTACGACGTCGTCATCATCGGGGGCGGTCCCGGCGGCTATAATGGCGCGATCCGCGCCGGTCAGCTGGGCCTGAAGGTCGCCATCATCGAAGGTCGCGGCAAGCTGGGCGGCACCTGCCTGAACGTCGGCTGCATGCCGTCCAAGGCCCTGCTGCATGCGTCGGAAATGTATGACGCGGCGACCAATGGCGGGTTCGCCACCCTGGGCATCGAGGTCAAGCCGAAGCTGAACCTGGTTCAGATGATGAAGCAGAAGGCCGACAGCGTCGAAGCCCTGACCAAGGGCGTCGAGTTCCTGATGAAGAAGAACAAGGTCGACTACATCAAGGGCTGGGGCCGCATCGCCGGGGCCGGCAAGGTGGTCGTAAAGGCGCAGGATGGGTCGGAAACCACCCTCGAGACCAAGAACATCGTCATCGCCACGGGCTCGGAGCCCACCCCGCTGCCGGGCGTCGCCGTCGACAACACGCGCATCGTCGACTCGACCGGCGCCCTGTCGCTGTCCGAAGTGCCCAAGACGATGATCATCATCGGGGCCGGCGTCATCGGCCTGGAGCTCGGCTCGGTCTGGCGCCGCCTGGGGGCCGAGGTCACCGTGGTCGAGTACCTCGACCGCATCTGCCCGGGCCTGGACGATGACACCGCCAAGGTGTTCCAGCGCAGCCTGACCAAGCAGGGTTTCAAGTTCCAGCTGGGGGCCAAGGTCACCGGCGCCAAGGCCTCGGCCAAGGGCGTGGCGCTGACCGTCGAGCCCGTCGCCGGCGGCGAGGCCCAGACGATGTCGGCCGACTATGTGCTGGTGGCCATCGGTCGTCGTCCGTTTACGGAAGGCCTCGGTCTCGACACCGTCGGGATCACGCCCGACAAGCGCGGCATGATCGCCAATGATCACTTCAAGACCAGCGCCCCCGGCGTCTGGGTGGTCGGCGACGTGACCTCGGGTCCGATGCTGGCCCACAAGGCCGAGGACGAGGGCGTGGCCTGCATGGAGCTGATCGCCGGCAAGGCGGGTCATGTGAACTATGACCTGATCCCGGGCGTCATCTATACCAGCCCCGAAGTGGCCACGGTCGGCAAGACCGAGGAAGAGCTGAAGGCCGCGGGCGTCGCCTACAAGGTCGGCAAGTTCCCGTTCAGCGCCAACAGCCGCGCCAAGATCAACCACGAGGGCGAAGGTCAGGTGAAGGTGCTGGCCGACGCCAAGACTGACCGCATCCTGGGCGTCCACATGGTGGGCCCCAATGTCGGCGACATGATCGGCGAATACTGCGTCGCCATGGAGTTCGGCGGCGCGTCCGAAGACGTGGCCCGCACCTGCCATCCGCACCCGACCCGCTCCGAAGCCCTGCGCCAGGCGGCCATGGGCGTCGAGGGCTGGACCATGCAGGCCTGATCGGGCTCTGGGTCAGAGTTAACTAACGCGTCGGATCAATCTGGCGTAGAGTGGCGGGGTCTCGGAAACGGAGCCCCGCCATGGTCTTTTTCGCCTTGTTGCTCGCCGCCGCCGTCCAGGTTGCGTCGCCGTCTGACGGCGTCGTCGCGTCCCAGGGCCAAGCCGCCGAGGCGCGGCCAAGGCCTGCCGCGGTTCGGGACCTGGCCGCCGCGCTGGATCATTGCTTTGGCCAGGGCATTCAGAGGGTCGACCATCGCGACCCCGCCGGCGCTATCCAGCGCCTGGGTGACCTGCCGATGGCCAACCACACCCTGACGGTTCTCAGAACCCAGGGCGGCTGCCCGGTTTCATCGACCATCCGCTACAATGTCGGCCGGTAACGCCTGACGCCCCCAAGAAAAAAGCCCCGCCAGTCTCCCGGCGGGGCTCGAGTTTTTCAGGGAGGGGCGCCCCAGAGGGGACGGGGGCGCCTTTACGCTAGACGTACTGAAACTCAGAACTCTTCCCAGTCCTCGCCCGACGGCTTGGCCGAGCCACCGCCGGCGAAGGCGGCGACCTTGGCCTGGGCGGCGCGGACCGGATTGGCGCCGGGACGGCTGGCCGAGCTGGCGGGCGCCGGGGCGGGCCGCGAAACCTGGGTGGGCATGGCCGGACGGCGGGTCGGCGCGCGGGCCGCGGCGTGGTTGTCGCCGCCGACGCGGAAGCGCGAGATCATCTGCATCAGATTGCCGGCCTCGCCCTTCAGCGAGTGGCTGGCGGCGGTCGACTGCTCGACCATGGCGGCGTTCTGCTGAACGGTCTGGTCCATCTGGTTGACGGCGGCGTTGACCTCGTTGAGGCCGGTGGCCTGTTCGGCGCCGCCGGCGGCGATCTCGCTGACCAGGGCGTCGATCTCGCTGACCTTGGAGACGATGGCCTGCAGGGCCTCGCCGGTCTGACCGACCATCGACACGCCCTGACCCACTTGCTGGGTCGAGGTCGAGATCAGGGTCTTGATCTCCTTGGCGGCGTCGGCCGAGCGTTGGGCCAGGGCCCGCACTTCCTGGGCGACGACCGCGAAACCGCGGCCCGCGTCGCCGGCCCGGGCGGCTTCGACACCGGCGTTCAGGGCCAGCAGGTTGGTCTGGAAGGCGATCTCGTCGATGACGCCGATGATCTGGCTGATCGACTGCGAGGACTTCTCGATCTGGTTCATGGCGTCGATGGCGCCGCGCACCACGACACTGGAGCGTTCGGCGTCGGAGCGGGTCGAACCCACCACCTTGGAGGCTTCGACGGCGCCGGCCGACGAGCGCTTCACCGTGGCGGTGATCTCGTCGAGGGCGGCGGCGGTTTCTTCCAGGCTGGCGGCTTGCTGCTCGCTGCGGCGCGACAGGTCGTCGGACGCCGAGGCGATCTCATCGGCGCCGGCGCCGATGCTGCTGGCGGCGTGGACGATGGTGCGCATCGCCTCTTCCATCTGGGCGATCGACTCGTTGAAGTCGTTCTGCAGGCGCTTATAGGCCTCCGGGAATTCCTGATTGACGCGGTAGGTCAGGTCGCCTTCGGCCAGCTTGTTGAGGCCCATGGCGAGGTTTTCCATCACGAAGGCCTGCTCGCGGGCGGCGGCGTCGGCGGTTTCCTGATTGCGACGGCGTTCGGACTCGGTCTCGGCGCTGAGGCGTTGCTGGTTGGCCTCGGCGCTGCGCAGGGCCAGGGCGTTGTCCTTGAACACCTGGACCGAGCGGGCCATGGCGCCGACCTCGTCCTTGCGCAGGGCGCCCACCACCTCGACGTCGACCGAGCCCTGGGCCAGGGTCTCCATGGTCTTGGACAGGTTGGTCAGGGGGGCGGAAATCTTCGAGCGGCCGATCCAGATGGCGAAGATCAGGGCGGCGCCGGCCGAGATCAAGCCGAAAAGAATGCTGAAGATCGTGCCGGTGGCCGCGGCCTTGGACGCCTTGGCGGCCATGGCGTTGGTTTCGATACGATTGTCTTCGTTGAACTTTGTGACATCCTTGCTGAGGCTGGCGATGTCCGGGTCAATCACGGCCATGACCATGATCGCCGCCTCATCGGCGTCCATCAGGCCCAGATCGGCGCCCTGGCGGGCGCTAGAATAGATCTTGTCGAGGCGACGGGCGAAATCAGCGATCGCCTTGGCGGACGAAGGGTCGTATTTCTTGAGGTCGGCCAGATTGGCCTTGGCGTCCTTGTAAGCCTTGTCGATCTCGGCGCTGGCCGTCTGGGCCTCGGGCGAGGAGCCGCTATTGGAGACGGTGCGATAGCCGGCGTAGCCGATGGTCACGATCCGTCGATTGAAGCGGTAGCCTTCCGCCGCGGCCGGGCTTCGGTGTTCGAGCAGGATCTTCGTGGCTTCCTCGGCCTTTTTGGCTTGCCACGCGCTCATGCCGATAATGGCTAGGGCCACCACGGTCAGGATCACGGCCGGCAAGGCCACCTTGGTCGAAATCTTCAGATCGTCGAAATTCATCGCGGGCCCCATGTCCGGCGCACCCGCGTCGAACGAGCGGGCCTCGGCTGTTGGAACCACCAAGGCGCTGATGCAGTAAAAACGCGGTTAATTCTCGGATTCTGTTGAGGATATCGCGACAACTTGTCCCACTAGACTACCCATTATGGGGATGAGCCTTGGCGTAGGCGGCCATGAGTCCGGCCGCGTCGACCTGGGTATAGCGCTGGGTTGTCGACAGCGAGGCGTGACCCAGCAGGTCCTGGATTGATCTCAGGTCCGCCCCGGCCCCCAGCAGGTGGGTGGCGAAGGCGTGGCGCAGGGCGTGCGGCGTCACCCGGTCCGACAGTCCCAGTCGGCCGCGCAGGATCTGGACGCTGGCCTGGACGTGGCGCGGCGACAGCGGTCCGCCGCGCTTGGCGCGAAACAGCGGCGCGTCGGGCGACAGGGCGAAGGGCAGGGCGGCGACATAGCCGTTGACCGCCTCGCGCACGGCGTCCAGCACCGGCACGATCCGGGTCTTGCCGCCCTTGCCGGTGATGCGCAGGGTCTCGCCCAGCGGCGCGTCGCGCCGCGCCAGCGACAGACCTTCGGAAATCCGCAGGCCGCACCCCCAGAGCAGCGTGAGCACGGCCTCGTCGCGGGCCACCTCCCAGTCCTCGCGATCAGGGTCCGCCCCGATCTCGTTGAGCAGGCCGTGGGCCTGGTCCTCGGTCACCGGCCGCGGCAGGCCGACCTTCAGGCGCGGGCCGCGCACCAGGGCGATGTTGGGATTGGGCCTGTCCAGGCGGTGGTCGAGAAAGCGGTGGAAGGCGCGGATCGACGACAGGCTCTGCGACAACGACCGCGGCGCCAGGCCGGTCTCGCCCTGCCGGCGAAAGGCCAGATAGGCGCGCAGCTCGGCGGCGGTGATCGCGCCCAGGTCGTCCAGCCCCACGGCCTCGCCGCGATGGCGCTCCAGGAAATTCAGATAGGCCAGAACATTGTCGCCATAGGCCCGCACGGTGCGCGGCGAGGCCCGGCGTTCATGCTCCAGATGGTCCAGCCAGGCGACGAGGGCTTGCCGGCCGCTTTGGGCCGGCGAGGTCACAGAACCGGCCAGCGCTCGGCGGTGCGCTCGACCACGCGGGCCAGGAAGGCCACCAGTTCGGAGCCCATCTCGGGGGTGAAGGCCTCGGGATCGGACGAGCCGAAGGCCAGGATGCCCTGGCGCGAGGGCTCCCACAGGGCCATGCGGACCATGGCCATGCTGCGAATGTGGTCCAGCCGGTCGCCGAACAGGCCCAGGGCCGGGGCGTAGAAGCCCATGCGGGCGACGGCGTGCTCGCCCATCAGCATGTCGATCTGACCGTCGATCAGGGCGTGCCAGCCGGCGGGCACGCGGCCCGGGCCTTCCAGAACGATGACGCCGGCGGTCAGGCCGAAGCGCAGGGTGGCCATGTCGTCGACGCGGCGCGCCAGGTCCGAATGGTTGCGGGCGTCCAGCAGGTCGATGACCGCCGCATGGGTCTGGGCCTGGGCCGAGAAATTGGCGCGGGCGGTGTCCTCCAGCTCGCGGCGGACCCCGGCTTCGCGACGGTGGGCGGCCGAGGCGCGGGCCAGGGCGGCGGGCCCGAAATCGATCACATTGCCGCCGTCGACGCGCAGGCCCAGCTCACCGAGCAGACTCATGTCGTCGCGCAGGAAATCGGGCTCGTCGCGCAGAAAGGCGCGGACGACTTCGGGATCGACGGGCTGGATCAGGGCTTGGGTCACGTCGCTCATCGTCGGTCTTCTCCGCCCACGGCAAATCCACTCACAGGCGAGGCATCAAACCCCAGATCGGTTAACACCGGCTTGCGGCGCGCGACGAAGCGACATCTCGACCCGGGACCGCTTTCGCGGCAGAAGCTGATTCCCATGCCCCGCATCGCTTCCGTCCTCCTGCCCATGCCGTTGCCGGAAGCCTTCGACTATGCCGAGCCCGAGGGCCTGGGCCTGGCGCTGGGCGATCAGGTGAGCGTGCCGCTGGGGCCGCGGGTGATTCGCGGCGTGGTCACCGGCCTGCGCGAAGGGGCCGGCGGCAACCGGCCGCTGAAGCCGGTGCTGGAAAAGCTGGACGACCCGCCGCTGCCGCCCGGCGTCCTGACCTTCATCGATTGGGCGGCGCGCTATTCGGTCGACGTTCCCGGCTGGCCCCTGGCCATGGCCCTGCGCGGCCTGCGCCATCCGCCGCCCAAGCCCGACAAGGTGCTGGCCCTGACCGGCGCCGCGCCCGGCCGCATGACGCCGGCCCGGCTGAAGGTGCTGGCGGCGGCCCAGGCGGGACCGATGTCCGGCCCGGCCCTGGCCTCGGCCGCGGGCGTCTCGGCGGGCGTCGTCAAGGGTCTGGTCGATGAGGGCGCGCTGGCTGTCGAATTCATCGAGGCCGACAACAGCTTCCCCGCCCCCGATCTGTCCCTGCCGGCCCAGGCGCTCAATCCCAGCCAGCAGGCCTGCGCCGACACCTTGGTCGAGATGCTGGGCCAGGGCGGCTTCCAGGCGGCCCTGCTGGACGGCGTCACCGGCTCGGGCAAGACCGAGGTCTATCTGGAGGCCGTGGCCGCCGCCCTGGCCGAGGATCCGGACAGCCAGGTGCTGATCCTGCTGCCCGAGATCGCCCTGACCCAGGCGGTGATGGCGCGGTTCGAGCAGCGGTTCGGCGCCGCGCCGGCCGAATGGCACTCCGGCGTCGCCCCGCCCAAGCGTCGCCGGGTCTGGGAAGGCGTGGCCAGCGGCCGGGCGCGGATCGTGGTCGGGGCCCGCTCGGCCCTGTTCCTGCCGTTCCGCGCCCTGCGCCTGATCGTGGTCGACGAGGAGCACGACAGCTCGTTCAAGCAGGAAGAGGGTTTCATCTACCAGGCCCGCGACCTGGCCGTGGCCCGCGCCAAGATCGAGGGCGCGCTGGTGGTGCTGGCCTCGGCCACCCCATCGCTGGAGAGCCTGTTCAACGCCCACGGCGGTCGCTACCGCTGGCTGCGGCTATCGGCCCGCCACGGGGCCGCGCAACTACCCGACATCAGCCTGATCGACATGCGCGAGACCCCGCCCGAGCCCGGGCGCTGGCTGTCCAAGCCGCTGATCCAGGCCATGGCCGTCACCCTGGCGCGCGGCGAGCAGTCGATGCTGTTCCTCAATCGCCGGGGCTATGCGCCGCTGGTGCTGTGCCGGGCCTGCGGCGAGAAGATGAAGTCGCCCGACACCGACAGCTGGCTGGTCGAGCACCGCTATACTGGTCGACTGGTCTGCCACCTGACCGGCTTTTCGATGAAGAAGCCCGAGGCCTGCCCCCATTGCGGGGCCAAGGACAGCCTGGTCTCGATCGGCCCCGGCGTCGAACGGGTGGAGGAAGAGGCGCGCTATCTGTTCCCCGACGCGCGGATCGCGGTGTTCTCGTCGGATACGGTGACCGACGCGGCCGGGGCGCGGGCCCTGGTCGAGACCATGGCGGCGGGCGAGATCGACATCCTGGTGGCCACCCAGGCGGCGGCCAAGGGTCACAACTTCCCCAACCTGACCCTGGTGGGCGTGGTCGACGCCGACCTGTCCCTGCGCGGCGGCGATCTGCGGGCCGGCGAGCGGACCTTCCAGCTTCTGGCCCAGGCGGCGGGGCGGGCGGGACGCCACGAAAAGCCAGGTCGGGCCATGTTGCAGACCTACGCCCCCGACCACGCGGTGCTGCAGGCCCTCAAGGCCCAGGACCGCGACGCCTTTGTCGAGGCCGAGCTGGCGATGCGCGAGGAGGCGGGCCTGCCGCCGTTCGGGCGCCTGGCGGCGGTGATCGCCTCGGGACCGGACGCGGTGGCGCTGGAGACCTATGTCCAGGCCCTGGCGGCGGTGATCCCCAACGCCGAGGGGGTCGAGGTGTTCGGCCCGGCCGACGCCCCTCTGGCCCTGGTGCGCGGCCGGCGTCGCAAGCGCTTCCTGGTGCGGGCCGACCGCACGGTCGACCTGCAGGGCTTCATGGCCGCCTGGCGGGCGCGGGCCAAGGTCCCCAACTCCGTGCGGGTGGTGATCGATATCGACCCGTACAGCTTTCTCTAGACCGGCTCGTCCTTGACCAGGACGGGCGCCGCCATCGGCCCCCGCGAGCGCAGGGGCAGGACGGGGATGAACAGGATCGTCACCAGGCCGGCCAGCACCACCAGGGCGCCGGCCTCCATCACGCCCTGGACCGCATGGATCAGGGCGTCATGCAGGGCGGAGTCCACGGCGGCGTGACCGCCGCTGAGGCTGGCCTTGATCGCCAGGCCCTGCAGCGCCCCCAGATCCATCGATCCGCCCAGGCTGGCCAGGCGATGGGTCAGCAGCGCCCCGGCCAGGGCCGCCCCGACCGTCGAGCCGATCTGGCGGAAGAACTGGTTGGAGCTGGTGGCCACGCCGATGTCGCGCGGCTCGACCGCGTTCTGGGTGGCGATGTTGAACAGGCTCTGGCCCGGGCCCAGCCCCAGCCCCACCACCAGCAGCATCAGGCACAGGACCGGCAGTCCGACCTGGCCCAGGAAGAAGGCCAGCAGGCTGACGCCGACCAGTAGCAGGCTGGCCCCGACCAGCATCAGCGGCCGGTACTGGCCGGTCTTGGAGACCAGCTGTCCGGCGAGGGTGCTGCCGACGATCAGCCCGCCCATCAGGGGCAACATGGTCAAGCCGCTGGTGGTGGCGGTGACGCCCATGCCCAGCTGCAGATACAGCGGCAGGAACATCACCACGCCCATGAAGGCCATCGAGATCAGGAAACCCGCCAGGTTGGCGGTCGAGAAGGTGCGGTTCTTGAACAGGTGCGGCGGCAGGATCGGATTGCTGACCCGGTTCTCGACATGGATGAACAGGGTCAGGGCCACGGCCGCCAGCGCGAACAGGCCCAGGCTCTGGGGCGCGCGCCAGGCGAAGCTGTGGCCGCCCAGGCTGAGCACCAGCAGCAGCGGTACGAAGGCGGCGATCAGCAGGGCCGCGCCCAGCACGTCGACCGCGCCCGAGCGCTGGTGCGGCAGGGCCGGCATCTTGACGATGACCATGAACAGCGAGAGCAAGGACAGCGGCAGGTTGACATAGAACACCCAGCGCCAGCCCGCGACCAGATGACCGCCCAGCTGCACCGTGCCGTGGTCGGTGAAATAGCCGCCGATCAGCGGGCCCAGCACGCTGGCCAGGCCGAACACCGACCCGAAGATCCCGGCGAACTTGCCCCGCTCGCGCGGCGGATACAGGTCGGCGATGATCGCGAAGGCGGTGGTGAACAGGGCCCCGCCGCCGATGCCCTGCAGGGCTCGGAACAGGATCAGCTGGACCATGCCGCTGACGCCCAGGACGGCGCCGAACTCGCCCGACAGCCCCGACAGCCAGGAGCCCGCCAGGAAGATCGAGATGCCGATCACCAGGATCGGCTTGCGCCCATAGATGTCGCCCAGCTTGCCCCAGATCGGCACCATCACCGTCGAGGTCAGCAGATAGGCGGTGGTGACCCACGAATACAGCGTCAGGCCGTGCAGATCGGCGATGATCCGCGGCATGGCGGTGGAGACGATGGTCTGGTCCAGCGCGCTGAGCAGGAAGACGATCATCAAGGCGCCGAGCGTCAGGCGGCGCTCGGCGTCGGTGAAGGGCGTGTCGTTCATCGAAAAGATCCCGACGGGACCCTTAGTGGCCGCCGCCGCCCTTCTTGGCCGCCGATTTTCGCGACAGCATGTTGAGACCCTCGACCACGCCCGAGAAGGCCATGGCCGTATAGATGTAGCCCTTGGGCACGTGCATGCCGAACGCTTCGGCGATCAGTACAGTGCCGATCATCAACAGGAAACCCAGGGCCAGCATCACGACCGTGGGGTTGTCGTTGATGAAGTTGGCCAGCGGATCGGCGGCCAGCAACATCACGGTCACGGCGATGAGCACGGCGGCGATCATGATCGGCAGGTGATCGGTCATGCCCACGGCGGTCAGGATCGAGTCGATCGAGAACACCAGGTCCAGCAGGATGATCTGGAAGATCGCCGCGCCGACGTTGGAGATCACCGCGCCGGTCTTGTCGAGCAGGTCATGGCTCTCCTGCTTGGGATCGACCGTGTGGTGGATCTCCTTGGTGGCCTTCCAGATCAGGAACAGGCCGCCGGCCAGCAGGATCAGGTCACGCCACGAGAAGGCGGTCTCGAACGAGGGTTCGCCGTGCGCGCCCAGGGGGCCGACAAGACCCAGATCGAACACCGGATGCACCAGGCCGACGATGAAGGCGATGGTCGACAGCAGGACCAGGCGCATGATCAGGGCCAGCGAAATGCCGATGCGGCGCACCCTCTGGCGGTGCTCGGCCGGCAACTTGTTGGACAGGATCGAGATGAAGACAAGATTGTCGATGCCGAGCACGACCTCCATGACCACCAGGGTTACGAGGGCGAGCCAGGCGGCGGGGTCCGTGGCGAGGTTAAGGAGTTCGTTCATCGTCCGGTTCTAAGGTTGTGCTTGGAAAACGCGTCTCGACCCGCTTCCCCAAGCGGGCCTCGTCCATGCAAGGAACGCGACGGAAGCCCCCAGGCTTCGCCAAACTGGACTGGAAATATGCTCGACGGCGCCAATATCAAGCCCTTGACGGTTCTTCGGTTCTTCGCCGCCTTCTGGGTGGTGATGTTTCACTACTGGCCCAACCTGGCGATCGGTTTCACGCCGGCGATCGCGGCCAAGGGTTATCTGGGGGTCGAGGCCTTCTTCACCCTGTCGGGGTTCATCCTCTGCCACGTCTATCTGCAGGGCTTTGGCCAGGGCCGCTTCCGCTATGGCGACTTCCTGTGGAACCGTCTGGCGCGGGTCTATCCGCTGCATCTGGCCACCCTGGCGGGCGTGGGGCTGATGGCCGCCGCCGCCGGCCTGGCGGGCGTGACCGTCGGCCACAACATCATTTCCTGGGAGGCGCTGCCGGCCAATCTGCTGCTGGTCCATGCCTGGGGCTTCGCGCCGGTCTCGGGCTGGAACCACGCCTCGTGGTCGATCTCGGCCGAGTGGTTCGCCTATCTGAGCTTTCCGGCCTTCGCCTTCGCGGCGTGGAAACTGCGCAAGAAGCCCTTCCTGGCCGTGGCCCTGGCCTTGACCCTGATCGCCGTTCTCTATCCGGTCTTCGAGCGTCTGGCCGGCTTCCCGCTGACCGAGGCCACGATCAAATGGGGCGCGCTGCGCATCGTGCCGTGCTTCGCCTATGGCTGCGCGCTGCACGCCCTTTGGCGATCGGGGGCGATTCCCGGGCGCGTCGCCGGGCCGGGCGCCGCGATCATGGGCGCCGTTGTTTTAGGCATGGTGCAGTTTGGCGCGCCTGATTTCCTGATCGTGGCGGGTCTGGGCGGGATCATCGTGATGCTGGCCGCCCTGGCCGCCAGCGGCTCGACCTTCGCCAGCCAAAGTGTCTTCGTCTATCTGGGCGAGATCAGCTACTCGACCTACATGATCTGCATCCCGTGGAAGATCCTGTCGGTCAATGCCGCGACGCGGATCTTACAGATCGAGGGCGACCAACTCCCGTTCCTGGTCTGGGTAGTGATTGTCGCGGCGTTGATCCCGCTGTCGGCGATTTCCTATCACCTGATCGAAAAGCCGGCCCGCGAGCACATGAAATCTTGGGCGCGCAAACGCGGGCGAACGAACGCCATTGCGGTTAGCGCCTAAGAAACACTCTTTTCACACGTCTCTGGCAGGGTTATCCCTACGCTCAGTAACGGGGGAGTACCCACAGCATGACGAAACGGACGAGAACCCTTTGGGGTTCCATCGCCGCTGCCGCCATGATCAGCCTGCTGCCGGTGTCCGGCGCCGTGGCTGACGGGTACTGGCAGTGCGTTCCGTTCGCGCGTCTGATGTCGGGCATTCAAATCTTCGGCGACGCCCGCACCTGGTGGAGCCAGGCCGCCGGCAAGTACGACACCGGCTCTGTGCCGAAGACCGGTTCGGTCCTTTCGTTCAAGCCCACCGGCCGCATGACCCTGGGCCATGTCGCCTTCGTCAGCCAGGTGCTGACCGATCGCGTGATCCAGGTCACCCACGCCAACTGGTCGATCATCGAGGGCGACCGCGGTCAGATCGAGCAGGACGTCACCGTCGTCGACGTCTCGCCGGCCGGCGACTGGAGCCAGGTCAAGGTCTGGTACGATCCGATCCGCGATCTGGGCTCGACGGTCTATCCGACCAACGGCTTCATCTATCAGAACGCCCAGGCCAGCCGGATCGCCGTGGCGACCAGCAAGATCGCCCTGGCCCAGAACGCCGCCGTTTCGCTGGCCAAGCAAGCCGCCAACCAGGTGGCCGCCTCGGTCCGCGCCTCGCCGCTGGACATCATCAACCAGGCCGCCGACTCCACCGACCGCATCGCCGCCCTGATCGCGGCCGCCTCGGGTCAGTCCGAAGACGACAAGCCCGCCGCGCCTCGCTAAGACGGACCGGCCCACGCGGCGTTGACGCCGCGTTCGGGCTGGGTCATTCCCGGCATGTGATGAGGCTTGCGGATCCATGCTGAGAGTACTGCGCCATGGCGCGCCGGGCTTTGAGCCCGGCATTGTCGGCCCCGACTGGGGTCTGCCCGACGACGCGGTGTGGATCGAGTTGGTCGAACCCTCGCGCGCCGAAGAGGTGGCCGTCGAACAGGCGATCGGCCTGCTGTTGCCCACCCGCGAGGAAATGGCCGAGATCGAGGCCTCCTCGCGCCTCTACCAGGAAGACGGCGGCACCTTCATGACCGCGACCGTGCTGGTCAACGCCGACGGCGACCTGCCCACCGTGGCCCCGGTGACCTTCGTGCTGGTCGGCCAGCGCCTGGTGACCATCCGCTATGTCGAGCCCAAGGCCTTCCGGGTGTTCGCCGCCCAGGCCGAGCGCCAGCCCAGCCTGTGCCCCAGCGGCGCCCAGACCTTTCTGGGTCTGCTGGACGCCCTTGTCGATCGCACCGCCGATATCATCGAGCGCACGGCCGGCCAGGTGGAAACCCAGTCGCGGATCATCTTCAGCCGCCCGCGCGGCGGGGCGTTCGAGGCCATCCTCAACAATCTGGGCCGGGCCCAGAACATCAACGCCAAGGCCCGCGACAGCCTGATCAGCGTGGCGCGTCTGCTGAGCTTCGCGGTGCTGGCCGAGCAATTCACCGGCGACAAGGAACTGCGCGACCACCTCAAATCGCTGCAGCGCGACGTGCAGTCGATCACCGACCATTCCGGCTTCCTGTCGGGCAACATCACCTTCCTGCTCGACGCGGCCCTGGGCCTGATCAACATCGAACAGAACGCCATCTTCAAGATCTTCTCGGTGTTCTCGGCCGTGTTCTTGCCCCCCACCCTGATCGCCGGGGTCTATGGGATGAACTTCAATCACATGCCCGAGCTGCGCTGGATGGAGGGCTATCCGATGGCCCTGGGCATGATGCTGGCCGCCGCGGTCGGACCGCTGCTGTGGTTCAAGCGCAAGGGCTGGCTGTAGGCGATCAGCCCGTCTTCGCCCGAAGGCCCGCGACTTTCCGACGCGGGGCGAACCTTTCCTTAAAGCTGACGTGACAGGGTCCGCGCTCCGGAGAGACGCAAAATCCAGCATGTCCGTCGCGGCCCGTCCCAGCTTGATCCGCCTATTGCACGGCTCCGTCGTCAAGGAGATCGTGCTGGCGCATGGCCGGTTCCTGAAGGGGCTGCCGCGGGCGCGACGCGCCAACTTCTCCTACGTCAATCTCAACAACTACAATTTCGAAGGCCTCGACCTCACCGAAGCCGACCTGACCGGGTCGTTGCTGGGCGGGGCGCTGCTGGCCGGCGTCAAGCTGGCCAGCGCCACGCTGTATGGGGCCGACCTGCGTGACGCGGATCTTCGTGACGCGGACCTGAGCCGGGCCGACATGCGCGGCGTCTGCCTGCGCGGCGCCAACCTGTCCGGCGCGGATCTGTCGGCCTGCGACCTGCGCGAAGGCGTCACGGCCGTGCAGGACGGCGCCAAGGGGCTGCGCATCCTGGAGCATGCCAAGCGTCCGGGCGAACTGGACTATGCCCTGCTCAAGGGGGCCAATCTGAGCGGGGCGCAGATGTCGGGCGCCTTCGCCCGGGCCGCCGACTTCACCGACGCCGACATGACGGGCGTCTCCTTGCAGGGCGCCAAGCTGGCGAACGCCCGCATGGACGGCGCGGACCTGTCGGGCGCGAACCTGCACAAGGCCGACATGGCCAAGGTCTCGCTGCGCAGGGCTATCCTGGTGGGAACCGACCTGTCGGGCGCCAATCTGGAGGACGCCGACCTCACCGAGGTGCTGCGCGCGCCGCCGCCGCTTATCTATATCGATGACCTGCCGCTGAATGAGGTGCTGGAAGCACACGAGACCTTCTGCCGCTCCGACGGACGCGAGGGCGCGATCGCCAAGGTCTCGGCCGTCGATTTCAGGCCGCTCAAACGCCTGAAGAACCGCACGCTGACGGGGCTTTGCGCGCCGGAGGCGATCTTTTTCGGCATGGATCTGGAGGGCGCGCAGCTGCAGGGGGCAAATCTGGCCGGCGCGGATCTGCGCGGCGTCAATCTGAAGAACGCCGACCTGCGCGGGGCCCGCCTGGTCGGCGCCCAGCTGTCGCGCGCCGATCTTTCCGGCGCCAAGCTGGGTCCGCTGAAGATCGCCGAGGACCGGTTCATCCGCACCGACCTCAGCCGGGCCGTGCTGAAGGGCGCCGATCTGACCGGGGCCAGCGCGCGTCGCGCCCGGTTCATCGAGGCGGACCTCACCCGGGCGCGTCTGGAGGGCTGTGACCTCAAGGGCGCGGAATTGCCCGACGGGACCAGCTAGCCGCTCCCCCTCTGGGGGCGCTGTCGGCAGAGCCGACTGAGGGGGCCTTCTCGGCCTTGGCCGCGCTGCCCCCTCCGACCCTCTGGGTCACCTCCCCCAAAAGGGGGGGGCGGCGCCCTCAGCGCTTACATCCGCTTTTTCAGCGGCAGCAGGTCGGGGAAGTCGGCCGGGCGCTTTTCCATCTTGGCCTTGAACGCCTCGGCCATGTGCGGGCCCGAGAACATCCCCGTCTGCCAGGTGGCGATATAGTCCAGGCCGTCGGCGATGGTGTGGTCGCGAGCGTAGTTGATCATGATCTTGCTGCCGGCCACGGCCAGCGGCGACTTCTCGGCGATCTCCCTGGCCGTCGCGAAGGCGTGGGCCAGCAGGGCCTCGTGGCTGTCGAAGGTCTCGTTGACCAGGCCGATGGCCTGGGCCTTGCCGGCGGGCAGGCGGCGACCCGTATAGGCCAGCTCGCGCACCCAGCCCTCGGGGATCAGCT
>JAHINZ010000464.1 GCA_018895795.1 Alphaproteobacteria bacterium | reverse complement strand
TCTATTGGGGACAGTTTGGCGCGGATGCCGATCACGCGTTCATCGAATTTACCGCGTCCCAGACCGATGACGTCGTCACGGGCCATACACGGATCGGCCCCCTGACCTTGACGACGACGGGCGTGCTGGGCGCTTCCGCCGGCCCCGACGGCGCCTTGGAGGCGCGGGGCCTGCCCTCTTGGGCCACGCTGCCCAGCTACCAGGATCTTGGGACCGGACGCCGATGGCATTTCGCCTTCGCATGGATCTTCGTCGTCAATGGTCTGATTTACGTCGTCTCCAGCCTGGTCAGCGGCCACTTCCGGCGCGATCTGCTGCCGAGCCGCACCGAACTTCGTCCGGCCCATCTCCTGCAGGACATCTGGGACCACGCCCGGCTCAGGTTCCCCAAGGGCGAGGCCGCCAAGCGCTACAATGTGCTTCAGAAGGGCGCCTATCTGGGGGTGATCGGCTTGCTCGGCCTGATGGTGATCACCGGCCTGACCATGTCCCCGGGCGTGGATTCCTTCGCCCCCGGCCTGCTGGATCTCTTCGGCGGCCGACAGTCCGCCCGGACACTGCACTTCATATCCGCGGGCCTGATCGTCGCCTTCATCATCATCCACCTGGTGATGGTGATGCTGGCGGGCCCAATCAACGAAATCCGCTCGATGATCACCGGCCGCTACGTCGTCCCTCCGGAGAAGCCCCAATGACTTCGCAACCGCTCTCCCGCCGCGGCCTGCTGACCGCCGGCGCCGCCACATTCGGCGGCCTGTTGCTGGCTGGCTGTGACCGCCTGTCCACCGCGCCAAAGTTCCAGAGCCTCCTGGGCTCGGCGGAACGCGCGACCTATGGCTCCCAGCGGGTGCTTCTGTCGGGTCAGCCCCTGGCGCGGGAATTTCAGGAGAAGGATCTGTCGCCGGTCTTCAAGGCCAACGGCTCCACCCTGCCGGCCGACGAGGGCTACCAGGCCATGATGGAAGATGGCTTCGCCGATTGGCGGCTGAAGATCGACGGCCTGGTGGCCAGGCCGGTCAGCCTGTCGATCGCCGACCTGAAGCGCCTGCCCCAGCGCACCCAGATCACCCGCCATGACTGCGTGGAGGGTTGGAGCGCCATCGGCAAATGGACCGGCGTGCCGTTGGGCCTGATCCTCAAATCGGTCGGCCTGGCGCCAAACGCCCGCTTCGCGGTGTTTCACTGCGCCGACGACCTGGACGGGAGCACGGACGGATCGGGGCTCTACTACGAGAGCATTGATCTGATCGACGCCTTCCACCCCCAGACCATTCTCGCCCACGCCATGAACGGCAAGCCGTTGGAGGTGGCCCATGGGGCGCCTCTGCGCCTGCGGGTCGAGCGCCAGTTGGGCTACAAGCAAGCCAAGTACGTGATGCGGATCGAGATCGTCGAGCGCTTCGACAAGATGGCCGGTGGCAAGGGCGGGTTTTGGGAAGACCGAGGCTACGAATGGTACGCCGGCATATGAGCTCGTCGGACCCAAGGCGCAGACCCGCCGCGTACTGACCCTACCCCGACCCGCGTCGCTCGATCTGTTCCTCACCTCCCGCCCCATCGGCGACGGCGCGCCCTAGCCCGCGCCGGCCGCGGAGACCCTCATGACCGCCAACCGCAAGTTCTGGATTCTAGCCCCACTTCTGCTGGTCGCCGCCGGGGCGGCGGTCGGGGCCGAAACCGCGCGCTACACGCCGTCCGGTGCGTTCATTCCTCCCGCCGACTATCGGGAATGGATCTTCCTGAGCTCGGGCTTGAATATGAACTATGGCGATGAGCCCGTGGCCACCGGCCTTGGCCTTTTCGACAACGTCTTTGTCGACCCGGCGGCGTGGCGGGTCTTCAAGGCGACGGGTCACTGGCCGGACAAGACGGTGTTCGTCAAAGAAGGTCGCGCCGCTGGCGGCAAGGGTTCGATCAACGACACCGGCCAGTTCCAGACCGAGTCCCGCGCCTATCTTGAATTCCATGTGCGTGACGAGAAACGCTTCAAGGGCGGCTGGGGGTTCTTCGAGAGCGCGGACGGCAAGCCGAGCCGGCTGATTCCCCACGCCGCCAAATGTTATGCCTGCCACGAGGCGAACGCCGCAGTGGAGACGACCTTCGTCCAGTTCTATCCGACGGCCAAGCCCATCGCCTTGAAGGCCCGGTCCTACCACGAGCGGTAGATCGGCGCGCCTTGGCGCGACCCGGAAGAAGCGCCTCGCCCTGACCCGCATCGGCGCCAGGCGCTGGGCCGCGGTTGGACGCGAGGACCTTGCGGCTCAGCCTCAAAAAGCGCGGCGCGGGAGTGTCGAAGGAAGGGGCCTGAGGTCATCGAGACCTCGCGTCATGCGGCGTCTATTGGGCTCGCTGCAGCGCGGAGACCTTATGCTTCAGGACCCGGATCTGCTCCTGGAGCGAGCCGACCATCCTCCGCACGCGATCTTCCGAAAAGCGTCGCGGGATATATTGCCGGCGGTTCCAGTCAAAGCCCTCGAGCTTGATCATCCAGTGACGTTCGGTCGGCTTGATGTTGAACGGAGCCTTGCCAAAAGGCGGCGCGTGGGACGCGTCGACGAGCGACGCCGCGCCCATGATTTTCAGCCTTGTCCGCCGCTCATAGTCCACCATGAAGATACAGACCCGGGGGTTCTGGGCGATGTTGCCGAGGCTGACGGACCGCCCGTTTCCTCGATAGTCGGGAAAGACCAACGTCTGGGGGTCGATCACCTCGACGAAGCCGACTGGACCACCGCGATGCTGGACATAAGGCCAGTCGCCCTCACCGAGGGTCGCGAGGTAGAAGCTGTCTCTCGCCGCGATGAATTCGACCTCGGCCTCACCGAACTCGCCGCCATAAACGGGCGCCTGATCGAGGCCCGCATGGGCGCTCGCGCGGCCATGGTCGGCCTGGGCGGCCAGAACGGCGTCCGTGAACGCGGCTTCGTGGAAGCGATGGCCCATGACAGGTGCTCCGCCCCGCAGGGCTTATGATGAGGGTGACTTAGAGCCCAAGCGCCGTGAGGCCGGGATGGTCGTCAGGGCGCCGGCCAAGCGGCCAATGAAATTTCCGGTCGGCGTCGGCGATGGCCAGGTCGTTGATGCTGGCGATCCGCCGCCGCATCAGGCCGGCCTCGTCGAACTCCCAGTTCTCGTTGCCGTAGGCGCGCGACCACCCGCCCTTCGCGTCCTGCGACTCGTAGGCGAAGCGAACGGCGATGCGATTGCCCGAATAGGCCCAGACTTCCTTGATGAGCCGGTACTCGCGCTCGACCGACCATTTTCGCGTCAGGAACGCCTCGATGGCGGTTCGCCCGCTCAAGAACGCCGAGCGGTTCCGCCATTCGCTGTCTTCGGTATAGGCCAAGGCCACACGGGCGGGGTCACGCGAGTTCCAAGCATCCTCGGCCATGCGCGCCTTTTGGGCGGCGGTTTCAGCGGTGAACGGCGGCAAGGGCGGACGGCTCATGAGGATTCCATTCTGAAGATCGACCAGCTCTGGACTTGCGGTGGAGCGCCGACCAGGCGCCCTTGCTCCCCGTCATCCGATCACCCGTCGACCCCCGCGATAATCCGCCTAGTCCGGAAGAGAATATTTCACTGGGTGCAGCAATTCTCCTGCTCTGCGCGAAACATCGACGGTCGATCGCCGCATTGCAGCCAATTTGGAAACAATCAATTGCAAAACGAGCGCGTTCTCCGAGCGGCTCGCTTCTGCGACACTCGTCGGCTTAGGTCGCCTCGCGGCCGTTCCCTGTGCTGACACCCATGCGTCCGGCTCGCTATCTGCAATCGGCTCACAGGCATCGCGCGCGAGGCTTCCTGTCCATCTTTGGGAACAATCTGACGACAGGGCGCCAGCGGTCCGGTTCGCGCGGTAAACGGACGGGCAGGCGATGACCCTGAAATCTGGGACAGGCGAGAAGGCCGCGCGAAGGGCTTCGCCCTTTCACGCCGGCGAGCAGGCCGTCCAGGCGCGCTTCGGCGTTCGCGACAAGATCGAGGCCATTGGACGGCGGATCATCCACTCCGAGATGCCCAAGCAGCACCGGGTATTCTTCGCGCAGATCCCCTTCGTGGTGATGGGGGTGAAAGACGCGGACGGTCAGCCTTGGGCCACGCTATTGAGCGGACAGCCAGGCTTCATCACCGCCTCGACACCGACATGCCTCGAGATTGGGGCGCTGCCCGCCGTCGCCGACCCCACGCGGTCAAGCCTGTCCGTCGACAGTCCCGTCGCCCTGCTTGGCATCGAGCTGCACAGTCGGCGCAGAAATCGAGCCAACGGGCGGGTGACCGCGACGTCCGAAGGCGGGTTCTCCGTTGCGATCGACCAGAGCTTCGGGAACTGCCCGCAATATATTCAAGCTCGCCGCTTCGACGTCGTGACGCCGGGTTCGGCCGCGCCGCCCCCGGCGATTGAACACGGGCGGGGCCTCGACGACGCCGCGCGACAGATGATCGCCGCCGCCGATACGTTCTTCATCGCGTCGGCCCATCCGGGAGGAGATACCGGCCCCACCGAAGGGATCGATGTCTCTCACAGAGGCGGCAAGCCCGGCTTCGTGAAGGTCGATGACGACGTTCTCACCGTCCCCGACTTTCTAGGGAACTACCTCTTCAACACCCTGGGAAATCTCGTCCTGGAGCGCCGCGCGGGGCTCGTGTTTTCCGATTTCACGACCGGCGACCTGCTTCACCTGGCGGTCGAGGCCGAGATCATTTGGGACGGACCAGAGGTCGATGCGTTCGCGGGCGCCGAACGGCTCGTGAGGTTTCGCGTCCGCGACATGGTGCGGGTGGCCCGCGGCTTGGCCCTTCGGGAGGTCGGGGCCGTTGAGCCCTCGCCCTTCCTGGCGCGGACCGGATCCTGGACCGCGGTTGCGGCGACACGGGTCAACGCTGGTGGTCCAGGCGACTTGACGCGGTCCGTGCGCGAAGGACGGATCGACCTCGGGGTGCGTCCCCAGCGAATTCGAATGGAAGCCTTCGCCCGCTCAAGCCTTGCGCCACGGGCGACATCCCGCGACGATGAAGCGCTGATCTCTTGTCCGCGCGCGCGGACGGATTTGGCTGGTCAGAGCCCATCCTTTCCGGTGTCAATTGCGATCGATCTTTAGCCCGATGCCATCGCAAACCTCTCTCGCCCCTCGCCTCGTCGATATTGGCTGGAATCGGGCCGAACCCACGCTGAAACGGATCATTGCAGACGGACCGCGTAGTCGAAATTCAAGCCCGCGTTTAAGTCTGCGGCGTGGGATCACTGATCGCAGTTCGATCCGAAACCCAGATCCGAAAGACACGCGTGTGCCCAACTCAAGCTTTCCGTCGCGTCTTGCAACGATGATCCGTCTTGCGCTGCTCCCCGACGGGGCGTCACCAGAAGATGTCCTGCGATCCGAGCGCCTTGCCCAAGCCGCTGGGTTGACCGGGGCTGAGATCGACGCCGCACGGCACGGGCGCAGCTTTGACGTGGGAGCCAACGCAGCCATCAACCTTGCCCAGTCCATCGCCCTTCAAGACCCCGGCATGATCGCGCATCAACGTGTTCAAGCCAGCGCGTCGGGGCTCAGCCCAGCCGACATTCTCGCCGTGGAGCGCGAGACCCTTCGCCTCTTGCCTCCCGCCAACTGACCCCTCGAGCGGGGGTGTGGGCTGGGGGCGGATTGGAACAACAACAACTCTCCGCATTTCAAGCCAACGTCGGACGACTATCCATGGACCGCTTTTCCGCGATGCAAATCTTCGTCAAGGTCGCCGAAGTCGAAAGCTTCGCCGAGGCCGGGCGGATTTTGAACATGAACCCCACAGGGGTGACGCGGGCCGTCGCCTTCCTGGAGGAGACGGTTTCCGCGAGGCTGTTCACCCGGACGACGCGCGTCGTGAAACTCACAGAGGTCGGCAGTCGCTACCTGGATGATTGCCGCCGGATCCTGGCGGAGGTCGCGGAGGCCGACGCCGCGGCGACGGGATCCTACACCCGGCCCAGCGGTACGCTGACCGTCACCGCGTCCGTTCTCTTTGGCCAAATCTTCATCCAGCCGATCCTGACGGAATTCCTGGACGCCAACCCCGCGGTGGTCGGCAGGGCCATGTTTCTGGATCGGGTGACCAACATCGTCGATGAGGGCATCGATGTCGCGATCCGGATCGGCCACCTGTCGGACTCGAGTCTGAGCGCGTCCCGCGTCGGAACGGTTCGGCGGATCGTTTGTGGCTCTCCGGGGTACTTTGAAACGCATGGCGTCCCGGCGGTCCCGGCCGATCTGCAGCAACACCGCCTGATCGCGGCGACCAGCGCCTGGGCGAGCCTGGAGTGGAAATTCGGCGTGGACGAGAAATCGACGGTTCAGATCCAGCCGGCCTTGTCCTGCAGCACCTATCAGACCGCCATCGACGCCGCGCGGCAGGGCTGGGGCCTGACGCGGGTCCTCTCCTACCAGGTCGGAGACGCGATGATTTCAGGCGAGCTGCAGACCGTGCTGGCGGACTATGAGGAGGAGCCCCTGCCCGTTCACGTCGTCCACCCGGAAGGTCGGCGCGCGTCGGCGAAGGTGAGGGCGTTCGTCGATTTGGCTGTTGAACGGCTAAGAGCCAACCGCGTGATCAACTGAAGGCCAATCCGCGCGGCCTCCCACAAGCAGACGTTCGAGCGGATGCCGAGGATGGGCATTGCGTGTTCATGGCCCAGTCCGTCGGTAGGCCCGATCTTCGAGATTGGGAGAGACCGCTTGCCGCTTTACAAAACAGCCAGATCGGATCTGTATGATAGTATGCATACAAATTCGCCTTGGTTGATCGAGCGCTCAGGGGTGCCGATCTACGTTCAAATCCGCGACCAACTCCTGGCGCGCATCACCGCGGGCGACTTGGCGCCCGGCCAGCAGATGCCCACGATGCGTCAGGTCGCCGGCGACCTTGGGGTCGACCTCAACACGGTGCGCCATGCCTATGACGAACTGGCCGCGCGCGGCGCGGTAAGGCTGGTGCGCGGCCAGGGCACATTCGTGGCGGATGCCCTCTCCCCGCCGGCGTCGCCTTCAAAACCAGAAACGCCTCGATCCGCTGAACCAGCGCCCAGTCGGCGCGGCGCCGGCCGGCCTCGTGACCCCGGGCTTGAGGAACGATTCAAGCAGGCCGCGCTTGAAGTTCTCGCCGAATTTGGCTTCGGCGGCCTGACGCTCGACAGGATCTGCGCGCGCGCGAAGGCTCCGCCCGCGACGTTCTATCGGCGCTGGTCGACGCCGACCGTTCTGGTGTCCGAGGCCTTCAACGAGCGCTTCGAGATTGGCTTGCTTGAAGTGTCCGACGACCTTCACCACGACCTGCTGACCTTCGCGAACAAGCTCCTGGCGCTCTATACCGACCCCCTTCTAGGGCCATGCCTGAGCTTCATCTGGCCAGAGAGCCGCCTGCGGCCCGACCTGCTGGAACCGATGGCCGAGGCTGAACGCGGTCGCCGCAATACCAATGTCGAGACCCTCGAAAACGCCTTACGCAAACAGGGCTACGGTCCCCACATCTCGGCCAGGATGCTTCTGTTCGTCCTCAACAACGTGACCTACATGACCTACGTCACCGGCCGGGAGGTCAGCCGCGAAGACTTTGCGGCGCTGATCGCCCAATTGCTGCTGCCCGCCCGTCCCTAGCGTCGGACCACGCGGCGGAAGCCGATGTCAGCGACGGCGCGCGCTCGGCCGCCGTCACGCTGCCATCCGGAACGTCCCGTCCAGCCGGGCCGGTCCGGACGACCACGCTCGAAGTCATACACGATCACCTTCCCCATGCCGTGTATGAGTCCTAAATCAATTTCGATAAGCTATATTGACATATTTATCGAAAAACGAAAACCTTGACCTCAGCCGACCGGACGACGTCGGCGCGATAAGGACGGGGACGGAACATGGGTCAGTACATCAGGGTCAATGGGTTTTGCAGGACGGTGCTGTGCGGCGGCGTGAGCGGGTTCGCGCTGCTGGTGACGGCCGGCGGCGCGCTGGCGCGACAGGCCACCGCCGAGCCGGTGCGGATCGAAGCGGTGGTCGTCACCGCCCAGAAACGCAGTGAAAGCCTGCAGGAGGTTCCGGTCTC
>JAHINZ010000463.1 GCA_018895795.1 Alphaproteobacteria bacterium | reverse complement strand
GTGAAGATGGAACCCAACCTGGTTATCGAATTCTACGCTTCGTAAGCGTCGAACCTCGAACCGATACGGAAAGGCCCCGGGGAAACCCGGGGCCTTTTTTGATGTTCCCCCTCTGGGGGAGCGGTCGCCGAAGGCGACTGAGGGGGCCGGCTGGGCCTCCGCCGCGCTGCCCCCTCCGGCCCTCCGGGCCACCTCCCCCAAAAGGGGAGGAGCTTTTTTCAAGCGCCCCCCTTGAACGCCCCTTCCGCCCTGCTTAGCTCTAGGCTGCGGGCCGGGCCCCTCTGGCGAGTGATGCAAGCACTCGTGATGTCGGACCGCATCGGGTGTTCTCGATGTCTGGGTCCGGTTGTTCTCCCCTTCCCCCGGTCCGGATCTAGCGTCGAGAGCACCCGTCCCCAAAGGACAGGAGCCGAAAAATGCCGCTATTGATGTGCCCAAACTGCGATGGATCCATGCAGGCCGTGCAACGCGCCGGCGTGGAGTTTGACATGTGCCCTCAATGTCGGGGCGTCTGGCTGGATCGCGGCGAGCTGGAAAAGCTGATGGCCCAGGAGCATGCCGAGGCTTCGGCCAAGGCCGAGCGGCCGCCGGCCGCCCGCGCCCCGTCTCACGCGCCGCAACCCTACGCCCCCGGCCCCGAGCGCCATGACGCGCCGCGCCGCTACAAGGACGATGACGACGATGATCGTCACCGTTACGGCCAGTCGGGTCATCCCAAGAAAAAGCGCTTCGACCTGTTTGATATCTTCGACTGAGGTGAAGGCCATGAATGCCCTGAAGACCTACATCCTGCTGGCCGGTCTGACCGCCCTGTTCATGGGCGCGGGCTTCATGATCGGCGGCCCGACCGGCATGCTGATCGCCCTGGTCATCGCCGTGGGCCTGAACGCCTTTTCCTACTGGAACGCCGACAAGATCGTGCTGAAGACCTATGGCGCGGTCGAGGTTGACGGGAGCGACGCCGACCGCCGCATCCGCGACTATGTGATCGACGTCCAGGCCATGGCCGACCGGGCCGGCCTGCCGCGTCCGCGGGTCTGCGTGATGCAGAACGACCAGCCCAACGCCTTCGCCACCGGCCGCGACCCCGAGCACGCCGCCGTGGCCGCCACCACGGGCCTGCTGTCCATGCTGGACCGCGACGAGATCGCCGCGGTCATGGCCCACGAGCTGGCCCATGTGAAGAACCGCGACACCCTGACCATGACCGTGACGGCGACCCTCGCCGGCGCGATCTCGGCCCTGGCCAATTTCGCCTTCTTCTTCGGCGGCTCACGCGATGAGGACCGCCCGGGCGGCATGATCGGCGCGATCGCCATCGCCATCCTGGCCCCGTTCGCCGCCATGCTGGTGCAGATGGCCATCAGCCGCTCGCGCGAATACGAGGCCGACCGCAGCGGCGCCCAGATCGGCGGCGATCCCGCCGCCCTGGCCCGGGCCCTGCAGAAGATCGAGGCCTATGCCCGCGGCGGCTACGAGAACCACCAGGCCGAACGCAATCCGGCCACGGCCCACATGTTCATCATCAACCCGCTGAACGGTCACGGCGCCGACAACCTGTTCTCGACCCATCCGGCCACCCACAACCGGGTCGAGGCGCTGCTGGCGCTCGGCGTGGGGCAGGGCGTTCGTGGACGCCGGGCCGGCACGGCCGTTCCCGTGAGCGCGGGCAAGTCGGCCGGGCCGTGGGCCTGATCGGCTCGGACTAAGAACGCCATTGCGCGCGGGCGGTCTGTCGCCAAGGATCAACCCCCGTTCCGGGGATCCTCCAGCCGTCCATGCCGCCCTCCCGTCGCTCCCTTCTGGTCTCAGGCCTCGCGCTGATCGCGGCCGGCTGCGCGACGCGGCCCAGCCTGATGACGTCCGACGAAACCTGGCCGGAGCTGGAGCCTGTCGGGGTGACGGCGGGGCGCGAGGGACTGATCGTGCGGTTCGCCTCCACGGGGTGCACGGTCAAGGCCGATATCGTGTTCCGACGGGATCGCGGCGGCGGCGGGACGGTGCTGGCCTTCGCGCGTCGGCGGCTGGAGACCTGCCGGTTCGGCGAGGTGGGGGTGGTGGATCTGGTCTTCAGCTATGAAGAACTGGGCCTGCGGCGCGGCGAGCGGTTCGCGTTGGCTAATCCCCGCCTGTGAGGATGGGGTCTGCGCCTTGCGCTATCGCACGCAAAAATAGAAAGCCTTCCTGGGCCCTGTGCCCAGGAAGGCAAGATTTTGGGCTGCTTGAAGCCTAACCCTTCGCCGCCTGGCCCTAACCCTTCGGCGTGAACCGCTCGACCATCCAGTCCAGCACGCGGGCCGGGCGCTTGGCGGCGATGTCGATCAGCACCCAGTCGGTGCGGCTCTGGGCGCACATCTCGCCGTCGGGGCCGTCGATGCGGACATAGCGCTCGAAGCGCGGACCCTTCAGTTCGCCCACCCAGGTATAGCCAGTGGCGATCTCGTCCTGGCGCAGCTCGCGGCGATAGTCGATCTCGTGCCGACGGGCCACCCAGCTCCACGGCGCGCGCTCTTCGGGCGAGGTCCAGGCGTCCCAATGGGCGATGGCCAGGTCTTGGGCCCAGGCCAGATAGACCACATTATTGACGTGGTCATTGGCGTCGATGTCCGACGCGGTCGGCGTGAAGGTCAGGGAGAAGGCGTCCGCAGGGGGGACGAAGATCCGACTCAAGAAGCGATCAGACCCTGATCGGTCATCAGCGTCTTCAGCTCGCCCGACTGGAACATCTCGCGGATGATGTCGCTGCCGCCGATGAATTCGCCCTTCACATACAGCTGGGGAATGGTCGGCCAGTCGGTGAAGGTCTTGACGCCCTGGCGCAGATCATCGTCCTGCAGCACGTCCACGCCGATGAACTCGACGCCGAGGTGGTCGAGGATCTGGACGCTGACCGCCGAGAAGCCGCAACGCGGCGCGTCGGGAACGCCCTTCATGAACAGCACCACGGCGTGGTCGGCCACGGTCTTGGCGATGAAGTCGAGGGCGGGGGAAGAGGCGACGTCGGTCATGGCGGGGCAGGTCCTTGCAAGTCTCTTCAGCTAGGCGCCGCGCGGGGCCGGGTCAAGGGTCGGGGGCGAGGTTCAGGCCCGGCGCGCGGCCTTCTGGGCTTCCTGGGCCGAGAAACGGGCCATCTCGATCTGGGCGCTGGCTCCGGTGGGCAGGTCGCGTTCGGCGATCTGGGCCAGGCGTTCGACCTCGGCGCGGCTGTGCGGCGCGATCTGCACGGTGGCCAGCGAGGGCTCGGTCAGGGCGTAGGCCAGGCAGATCTCATCGGCCTTCCAACCGGGCGTCTCGCTCAGGAACTCGTAACCGCCGGCCCCGGCCAGGGGGTCGGTGCGACGCTTCCACAGCGAAGGCTTGGGCAAGAAGGCCCGCTTTTCCTCGCGCAGGGCCTGGGGCCAGTAGTCTTCGCCGATCACCACCAGCTCGGCGCGGACGGCCGATCGGACGCGGTTGCGCTCGACCCAGCCCGACGACAGGTTGAAGGCGGTGCTGATCGCGGCGAAGGCGCCGGTGGCGGCCATCGCGTCGAAACGCGGGCCAGAGCCGCGCACGCCCAGACGATAGGTCAGGCCCTCGCCCTCGAACCGCTCCAGCTGCGCCACGACCGAGGCGTCGAAGGGGTTGGCGTCGGGGTCATCGAGGGTCAGGAGGTCCAGATAGTCCAGACGCAGACGATCCAGCGTCTGGGACAGGGCCAGCCGCGCGGCCTCGGTGTTCAGCGCGCGCTCGCCATTGGCGCCCAGACGCCAGCCGATAAACAGCAGTCGCCGCTCGACGGCCGCGAAAGCCTCGGCCGCGCCGTCCAGCAGGGCCGGCGAGCGGCCGTTGATCTCGAAGCAGTTGATGCCGCTTTCCAGCGCCGCGAAGATCACGTCGCGCCAGTCGCCGGTCTTCAGGCGCGGCTCGTCTTCCAGCCTCAGCGAAATCGCCGAGACCGTCACGCCCTTGGCTCCGAAGGGGCGGTAACGCATGGGCTAGTCCGCCGCTTCCGGTGCGGGCGCCACAGTCTCGAGCGCCAGGGCGTGCAGGGTTCCGCCCAGCACATCGGCCAAAGCGCGGTTGACCATCTGGTGCTGCTTGACCCGGTTCAGGCCGCGAAAGGCCGGCGAAACGATGCGGGCCTTATAGTGGTCGCCGTCGCCGGCCAGATCGGTCAGGACGATCTCGGCGTCGGGAAAAGCCGCGTATAGACGCGCTTCGAGGTCGGCGGGTGACATGGGCACGGGAGGCAAACTCCAATCCTTGAAGAGGTTATATCGCTCGGAAGGGTTAAGAACGGGCGTACGGCCCGCAAATAGGCCGTGTTGGCGTGGTCGCCCAGGGTTAAGCGGATTTAACTCCTCCTCAAGCCCAACGCGAGGCATACGGTCGCCATGACATCGCAGCTCGTTCTCCGTCTGGCCTCGGCCGCCGCGCTCCTGGCGCTCGCCGCCGCCGCGCCGGCCTTGGCCGCGCCGGGCGACAAGGCCTTGGCCGACGTCCAGGCCCTGTCGGCCGACGCCCTGCAGGGTCGCGCGCCCGGCACGCCGGGCTCGGCCCTGGCGCGGGCCTATATCCTCAAGCGCTTTGGCGAGATCGGCCTGGCGCCGATCGGGGCCGGGTTCGAGCGGCCGTTCGTGTTCTCGACGCGCGACGGAACTCAGGCCGACGGGATCAACCTGATCGCCCGCATTCCCGGCGCCGCCAAGGGCGGCAAGGCCATGGTGATCTCGGCCCATTACGACCATCTGGGCGTCCGGGGCGGCGAGATCTTCAACGGCGCCGACGACAACGCCTCGGGCGTGGCGGGCCTGCTGGCCGTCGCCGAGGCGTTCAAGGCCCATCCGCCCCGCCATGACGTGATCCTGGCCGTGGTCGACGCCGAGGAGAGCGGTCTGAGCGGCGCCCGCGCCTTCGTCGCCAACCCGCCCGTCCCGCTGTCGAGCATCGCCCTGGACGTCAATTTCGACATGCTGAGCAAAAACCCCAAGAACGAGCTCTATGTCAGCGGGGTCTCGGCGTTCCCGGCGCTCAAGCCGATCCTCGACGCGGTGGCGGCCAAGGCGCCGGTCAGCCTCAAGCAGGGCCATGACACCGACGCCGACGGCAAGCAGAACAACTGGACCGATCAGTCCGACCACTACGCCTTCGCCGAAAAGCGCGTGCCCTGGGTCTATTTCGGGGTCGAGGATCACCCCGAGTACCATAAGCCCACCGACGATTTCGCCACGATCCCGCAGGACTTCTTCAAGCGCTCGGTGGCCACCGTGATCGCCGCCAGCCAAGCGCTGGAGCAGGGGCTCGACTCGCTGACGGTCGCCACGACGACCCCCTAGGGCCTTCGGTCAGAGCCAAGTTCGAGTTTCGAAACCCTGGCCGTCGGCGCGCGAACGCCTTGACCATGGCGACCGGAGCCTTGAGCTCGTACAATAAGGCCGAAAAATCGATTCCTGAACTAGGGATGCGCCGCAATCGCCAGACCAACACGCCTCGATTGGGCATTGAAGTTCGTCAGAACCGTTGCGATCTTCGTCGGCGTCGCGATGACCGTGGACTACGTCATCAAAATCGTGATCGCGCGCAATCCGGCCGACTACACGCCGCTGGCGACGTTCCTGATCGCGACGGTGATGGCTGCGCCGCTGGCCTATCTCCTCGAGAGCCGTAAAAGCGGACTCGAGAAACTCAAGCGTGAACTGTCCGGAACCCTGGCCGCCAAGCAGGTGGCGATCGAGGAGGCCGAGCGCCGCCGGGCCGAGGCCGAGGACGCCCTGGAGCGGCTGCGGGAAAGCGATCGCCTGTACCGCCTTCTGTCCGACAATCTGACGGACAACATCAACCTGTGGTCCCGCAAGGGCGAGCGGCTCTACATGTCGCCGTCGATCGAACGGCTTACGGGCTTCACGGTCGAGGAGTGGCAGACCCTGCCACCCGAGGCGATGACCAGCCCCGAGGACTACCAGCAGATCGTGGCCCTGGTGAGCAGCCTGGTTCCGGGCGGCGAGTCGAAGATCTACGAGTACGAGAGCGCTCGCAAGGACGGCACGCCGATCTGGTTCGAGAGCACCTATAAGCGGGTGGCCGGCACGGAGCGGGAACTGCTGGTGACCACGCGCGACGTCACCCAGCGCAAGAAGCTTGAACTGGACCTGACCCACGCGCTGGAGCTGGCCCAGGCCGCCGCGGCGGCCAAGTCCGACTTCCTGGCCAACATGACCCACGAGCTGCGCACGCCGCTCAACGCCATTATTGGTTTCGCCGGCGTTCTGCGCGGATCCACCGCCCTGTCGGCGCGCGACGCGCGGCATGTGGGCCTGATCCAGGACGCCAGCAACACCCTGCTCAATGTCGTCAATGACGTGCTCGACTTCTCGCGCCTCGAGGCGGGTGGGGTGGAGCTGGATCCCAGACCGTTCGACCCTCGCGCCATGATCGAGTCCTGCGCCGCCTTGATCGAGGAGCAGGCGCTGGCCAGGGGGCTGACCCTGGAGGTTGTCGCGCCCGCCGATCTGCGGGCGATGGAGGCCGACGCGCCGCGCCTGACCCAAGTGCTGCTGAATTTCCTGTCCAACGCCGTGAAGTTCACGAACGCGGGTGGGATCCAGGTTGTCGTCGAGCAGCGGCTGGAGAACGAGGCGGGCCTTTTGCGGGTCGAGGTGCGCGACACCGGCATCGGCATCGCCAGAGATCAGCTGGAGGGTGTGT
>JAHINZ010000462.1 GCA_018895795.1 Alphaproteobacteria bacterium | reverse complement strand
GTGGGTTCGATCTGGACCCCGGCCTTCGCCGGGGAGAGCGGGGTTTTGTAGTGGCGTCTTTGGAATTTCAGTCATGAACGCCCCCCAGCCCCTGGCCTTCACCAATGCCCGCCTGGTCGATCCGGAAAGCGGCTATGACGGCCCCGGCGGCGTCATCGTTTCGGAAGGCGTGATCGCCGACGTCGCCAAGGGCCGCGAGTTCGGCAAGCTGGGCAAGGGCGTGCGGGTCATCGACTGCGGCGGCGCGATGCTGGCCCCCGGCCTGATCGACCTGCGGGTCAAGACCGGCGAGCCGGGCGCGGAAACCAAGGAGACCCTGGCCTCGGCCGCGCGGGCGGCGGCCGCCGGCGGCGTGACCTCGATCGTCGTTCAGCCCGACACCGATCCGGCCGTCGACGATCCTAGCGTCGTGGACTTCATCCTGCGCCGCTCGCGCGACATCGACAGCGCCCGCATCCTGTGCGCCGGCGCGGCGACCAAGGGCCTGAAGGGCGAGCGGATGGCCGAGATCGGCCTGATGCGCGAGGCGGGCTGCGTCTACATCACCGACGCCGACCATCCGATCGTCGACAGCAAGGTCTTCCAGCGCATCCTGACCTACGCCAAGGGCTTCGACACCCTGCTGGCCCATCGGCCGCTGGATCCGTGGCTGGCGGCCGGCGGCGCGGCGATCGGCGGCGAGTTCGCCGGCCGCCTGGGCCTGCCCGCGATCTCGCCGATGGCCGAGCGGATCATGCTGGAGCGCGACATCGCCCTGCTGGAAGCCACCGGCGGCCGCCTCTTGGTCGACCAGATCACCAGCGCCGGCGCCCTGGAGACCCTAGCGCGCGGCAAGGCCAAGGGCCTGCGCCTGCACGCCAGCGTGTCGATCAACCACCTGTCGTTCAACGAGTTGGATATCGGCGACTATCGCACCTTCGCCAAGCTGACCCCGCCCCTGCGCGGCGAGGACGATCGCCAGGCCCTGATCGAGGCCCTGGCCTCGGGCCTGATCGACATCGTGGTCTCGGCCCACGCCCCGGCCCCGGCCGAGGACAAGCGCCTGCCGTTCGACGAGGCGGCGCCCGGCGCCATCGGCCTGGAAACCCTGCTGCCGGCCCTGCTGAACCTCTATCACGACGAGCGCCTGCCGCTGGTCGACCTGATCCGCGCGGTCACCCTGGCCCCGGCCGAGCTGCTGGGCCTGCGCGGCGGCCGCATCGCCCCGGGCGCGCCGGCCGACCTGGTTTTGTGCGACATCGACGCGCCGATCATCGTCGACGCGGCCCGCTTGCTGTCGAAGTCCAAGAACTCGCCGTTCGACGGGCGGCGGCTGCAGGGTCAGGTCTTGATGACCCTGGTCGACGGGCGCATGGTCCACCACACCGAAGGATAGGCAAACCGATCACCCGGGGGGTGAACTTGGCCGACTCTCGATCGTCCTCCGCCTGGGCCTATGTCCTGACCTTCGCCCTGATCGCGTCCGGCGTCAGCACCCTGGCGGTGTTCGGCGTGACCGCGCTCAGCGCGATGACCCCCTCGGACGCTTATGACGTCGGCCCGTCCATCGTGCTCGCCGACCCGGTCGTGCTGCTGTTCAGCTGGGCCTACGGCCTGATGCCTGCGGGCTTGACCGGCCTGGCGGCGTCGATCGCCCGCCGGGGCGGGACCCGGTTTCGCTTCAGGCTGATCTGCGTGATCGTGGGCGGCGTGACGTCGGCGCTGTTCTGCCTGCCCTGGGGCCTGACCCTGACCACGGCGCTCATCGGCGCCGCCTATGGCGCGGCCGGAGCCCTGGCTGGGGCCATCCTGACCAGCGGACTGCTCCGGCGGCGCGCGGCGGCGGCCTGAGGCGTCCGAGACGCCGCCGTTCGGCGGGACGCGATCGAGATTTTGCCCCTCGCCCGAGTCTGCTGCTACACCATGACCTCTCGCAATTGTTGCGCGGCGATTGAAATCGCGCGCAACTCGCCTTAGGGTCGAATCCGTGCAAGATCTCGCTCAAGCTGTCTATCTCACCCTGGCCGTCATCGTCGTCGGAGGCTATCTCCTCGGCTCGATCCCGTTCGGGCTGATCGCCACCCGGCTGGGCGGCGCGGGGGATATCCGCCAGATCGGCTCGGGCAATATCGGGGCGACCAATGTGCTGCGCTCGGGCCGCAAGGACCTGGCGGCCATCACCCTGATCGGCGACGCCGGCAAGGGCGTGGTCGCGGTGCTGCTGGCCCGCTGGCTGACCAACGACAGCGCCGCCGCGGTCGCCCTGGCCGGCGGGGCGGCGTTCCTGGGCCACCTGTTCCCGGTCTGGCTGAAGTTCAAGGGCGGCAAGGGCGTGGCCACCTTCTATGGCGTGCTGCTGGCCGCCTGCTGGCCGGTGGGCGTGCTGTGCGCGATCACCTGGCTGGCCATGGCGGCCCTGTTCCGCATCAGCTCGCTGGCCGCCCTGACCGCCGCCGCCCTGGCCGCGCCGTTCGTCCTGGCCACCGACCAACCCCTGCCGATGCTCAGCCTGGCCCTGTTCATGGCCGTGCTGATCTTCATCCGTCACCGCGAGAACATCGCCCGCCTGCTGAAGGGCCAGGAGCCCCGGATCGGCCAGAAGAAGACGGCGGAGCCCCCGCCTCCGGCCGCGTGAATCCGGGCCGCCTCTCGGATATCCAGCGCCTGGCCTGGCTGAGGCTGGCGCGCACCGAGACGGTCGGCCCCGTCGCATTCGAGCATTTGCTGGCCCGCTTCGGCACGCCCGAACGCGCCCTCTCCGCCCTGCCCGACCTCTCCCGCCGGGGAGGACGCGCCACGCCGCTGAGTATCCCCCTGCGCGAGACGATCGAGCGCGAACTGGAGGCCGGCGCGGCCCTGGGCGCCCGGCTGATCTGCGGTTGCGAGCCCGACTTCCCGGCCCGCCTGGCCGCCCTGGATCCGCCGCCGCCGGTGCTGTGGGCCCTGGGCCGCGCCGAGCTCTTGCCCCGTCCCAGCATCGCCATCGTCGGCGCGCGCATCGCCTCGGCCGCCGGCCAGCGCTTCGCCCGCCAGCTGGCCGCGGAACTGGGCGAGGCCGGCCTTGTGATCGTCTCGGGCATGGCGCGCGGCGTCGACGGCGCGGCGCATGACGGTTCGATGCGCACCGGCTCGGTCGCCGTGCTGGGCGGCGGGGTCGGCGACATCTATCCGCCCGAGCACGCGGCCCTGCACGCCCGCCTTGCCGTCGAGGGTTGCGTGGTCAGCGAGAGCGCCCCCGACCGCCGCGCCCAGGCCAAGGACTTCCCGCGCCGCAACCGCATCATCTCGGGCCTGTCGCTGGGCGTGGTGGTGGTCGAGGCCGAGCTGAAGTCGGGCTCGCTGATCACCGCCCGCCTCGCCGCCGAGCAGGGCCGCGACGTGTTCGCCGTGCCAGGCTCGCCGCTGGATCCCCGCGCCCGGGGCGCCAATGACCTGATCCGCCAGGGCGCCATCCTGTGCGAAGGCGCCGAGGACGTGCTGCGGTCGCTGTCGGGCCACAGTCCCCTGCGCGAACGGGAGCGGGGCTATCAGGGCGAGCCCGAGGCCGATGTCGATGTCGACGCCCTGCGCGAGCGCCTGGTCGCACTGCTCTCCCCCACGGCGGTGTCGCGCGACGAGCTGGTCCGAGCGACGGGCGCCCCGACCTCGGCGGTGATGGCGGCCCTGGTCGAACTGGCCCTGGCCGGGCGGGCGGACCTTCTGAGCGGCGGGATGGTGGCGGCAGGCTCCGGGCCGTCCTGACGAATCTTGATCAGGCGGTGTAAGCTGCGTCACCGTTCTCAAAGGCCAGTGCATTGAGTCAGTCTTCCGCCATCGACAGGTTCAATCGCGCGGTGGAGGCCAGCGGCGCGGGCCTCGGCGACGAGGCCGAAGCGGGCTTTCGCGCCGTGTTGGAGGCGCAGCCCGATCACGCGGAGGCGCTGTTTGGCCTGGGCCTGACCCTGATGGCCGCGGGGCGACATCCTGAAGCGCTCCCGCCGCTGCAACGCGCCTCGGAGTCCCGGCTGGCCGAGCCCGTCTGGCTGGTCTGTCTGGGCCAGGTCCAGTATCTGACCGGCGACTTCGCCGGCGCCATCGACGCTTTCGACCGCGCCAGGGGCCTCGGCAACCTGCCCGCCAACGCCGGCCGGGTGCGCGCCAGGGCCGCCGCCATGCGGGCGATGCTCAACGGCGTCCTGATCGACGACGCCCTGTCGCTGTACGGCGGCGACGCCGAAGACGCGGTGGCCTTGGCCCGCGAGGCCTTCGCGACCTTCTCGAGCGCAAATCACCCGAACGCCGCCCGCGCCGTCGAGGCCTGGCTGGCGCGGAACACGTCGGAAGCATGATGGTATTGAGAAGGCCGGACAGGGCCTTGGGCGAGACCTAGACCGAAAGGTCGATCATCAAGCCTGTGCCCTGGGCCGGCGCGGCGCGGATCGCCTGCTTCAGCTGGTCGGCGATCTGGGCGCGCTCGGCGTTCGACGTCACCGGACGCACGGGCTGGACGGGCGAGACATACCCCTCAGTCGCGATCCTGTTGACGGTCAGATCCAAGGCGGGTTCCAGGCAATAGTCAGCGGTTGAGCTTGGAACAATGCATAACCACCCTTAACAAGCGCCTACCAAATGAGGTCAAACGCCACTGTTTCACCGCCCCGCGTTGACAGACACCCCATCACGCCCCCACTTTCCCGCGCTCGCCTCCAAGGCGATCCTTCCCCCAGGTCCAAGAGTCGTAATGAACGTCGTCGTCGTCGAGAGCCCGGCCAAGGCCAAGACCATCAACAAGTACCTCGGGTCCGACTACACGGTTCTCGCCTCGTACGGCCACATCCGTGACCTGCCGTCGAAGGACGGCTCGGTGGAACCCGACAACGACTTCGCGATGAGCTGGGAGATCGACGCCAAGTCGTCCAAGCGCATCTCCGACATCGTCGACGCGATGAAGGGGGCCGACCGCCTGATCCTGGCCACCGACCCCGACCGCGAAGGGGAAGCGATCAGCTGGCACATCCTGGAAGTGCTGCAGAAGAGGAAGGCGGTCAAAGGCATGACCGTCCAGCGCGTGACGTTCAACGCCATCACCAAGGCCTCGGTCCTGGAGGCCATGGCCAATCCGCGCGACATCGATATGGAGCTGGTCGAGGCCTATCTGGCCCGCCGCGCCCTGGACTATCTGGTCGGCTTCACCCTCTCGCCCGTTCTCTGGCGCAAGCTGCCGGGCAGCCGCTCGGCCGGCCGCGTGCAATCGGTCTGCCTGCGGCTGATCGTCGAGCGCGAGATGGAGATCGAGCGCTTCAAGACCCAGGAATACTGGAGCGTCGACGCCGACGTCTCGGCCGGCGCCGATCCGTTCCTGGCCCGGCTGGTCAAGCATGAGGGCAAGCGCCTCACCAAGTTCGACCTGGCCAATGAGGGCTCGGCCCTGGCCGCCAAGGCCGCGGTCGAAAAGGCGGTGTTCAAGATCGCCGCCGTCGAGAAGAAGCCGGGCAAGCGCTCGCCCGCCCCACCGTTCACCACCTCGACCCTGCAGCAGGAAGCCTCGCGCAAGCTCGGTTTCAGCGCCCAGCGCACCATGCAGGCCGCGCAAAAGCTTTATGAAGGCATCGACATCGGCGGCGAGACCGTCGGCCTGATCACCTATATGCGGACCGACGGCGTGGCGGTGGGTCCCGAGGGGATCGCCGACGCGCGCGACGTGATCGCTAATGTCTATGGCAAGGACTACGTCCCCGAGACGCCGCGCTACTACAAGGTCAAGGCCAAGAACGCCCAGGAGGCCCACGAAGCCATCCGCCCCACCAGCCTGGGCCGCAATCCCGGCTCCCTGCGCCTGGAGCCGGATCTGGGCCGCCTCTACGAACTGATCTGGAAGCGGATGATCGCCTCGCAGATGGAAAGCGCCCGCATCGAGCGCACCACGGTCGATATCGAAAGCCATGACGGCCAGACCGGCCTGCGGGCCACCGGCCAGGTCGTGCTCTTCCCCGGCTATCTGACGGTCTATGAGGAAGGCCGCGACGATGACGGCGACGAGGACAGCGCCCGCCTGCCGATGATCGAGGATGGCGCGAGCGCCAAGGTGATCGACGCCCGCGCCGACCAGCACTTCACCGAACCGCCCCCGCGCTATTCGGAAGCCAGCCTGGTCAAGAAGATGGAAGAGCTGGGGATCGGCCGTCCGTCGACCTACGCCTCGGTCCTGACCGTGCTGCGCGACCGCGAATATGTGAAGATGGAGAAGAACCGCTTCATCCCCGAGGACAAGGGTCGCCTGGTCACGGCGTTCCTGGAGCAGTTCTTCCGCCGCTACGTCGAATACGACTTCACCGCCGGCCTCGAAGAGCAGCTGGACCTGGTGTCGGACGGCAAGCTGGACTGGAAGCAGTTCCTGCGCGACTTCTGGAAGGACTTCGCCGCCGCCGTCGGCGAAATCGCCGAACTGCGCGTCACCAATGTGCTGGACGCCCTGAACGACGCCCTCGGCCCGCACATCTTCCCCGACAAGGGCGACGGCTCCAATCCGCGCCTCTGCCCCACCTGCGGCACCGGCATGCTGTCGCTGAAGGTCGGCAAGTTCGGGGCCTTCATCGGTTGCTCCAACTATCCCGAATGCCGCTTCACCCGCCAGCTCGCCACCGCCGAGGGCGAAGGCGAGGCCGAGGCCGCCGACAAGGAGCTGGGGATCAATCCGGCCACGGGCCGCGCCGTGTGGCTAAAGAACGGCCGCTTTGGCCCCTATGTCGAAGAGCCGGCCGCTGTCGACAGCGGCGACAAGCCCAAACGCTCCAGCCTGCCCAAGGGCTGGCTGCCCGCCGCCGTCGATCTGGAAAAGGCCCTGCGCCTGCTGGCCCTGCCGCGCGAGGTGGGTCTGCACCCCGATGACGGCAAGAAGATCACCGCCGGCCTGGGCCGTTTTGGTCCCTTCGTGCTGCACGAGGGCACCTACGCCAATCTGGAAAACCCCGAAGAGGTGTTCGACATCGGCCTGAACCGCGCGGTCGCCCTGCTGGCCGACAAGCGGGCCGGCGGCGGACGTCCGCAACGTGGCCAGGCCGCGGCGCTGGCCGACCTGGGCGTCCACCCCGAGGACGGCAAGCCGGTGAAGGTGCTGTCGGGCCGCTTTGGCCCCTATATCAAGCACGGCGACACCAACGCCAATGTGCCCAAGGGCGCCGACCCGGCCGCCCTGACCCTGGCGGAGGCCGTGGCGCTGCTGGCCGAACGCGTCGCCAAGGGCGGCGGCAAGAAGCCGGTGAAGAAGGCCGCTGCAAAGAAGGCTCCGGCCAAGGCCCCGGCCAAGGCCCCGGCCAAGGCAAAGGCGGCCGCCGACGGCGCGGCCCCGGCCAAGAAGGCTCCGGCGAAGAAGGCTCCGGCGGCCAAGAAGCCGGTCCCCAAAAAGCCGGCGGCCAAGAAGCCGGCCAAGACCGAGGTCTGAGCCTACCCATGAACGCGGTCCGGGGTTAGATTAGGCTTATGACGTCGCTTGAACGGCCCCTGAATCTGCAAGTCGTGGTCGCGGTCCTGATCCTGGTCAGCGGCCTGGGCTTCGCCATGGGCCTGACCAATGCGCTCAAGGACAGCAAGTCCAACACCAGGGCCTCGACCGCCCCCCTGGCCGAGGTGTCGGGCGTGCCGGTTCGTGACGCGGCCCCGGCCCCGCTGTATGCGCCGCCGCCGCCCGAAAAGCCCAAGGTCAAGGCCGTCGAGGTCAAGACCGCCGAGGTCGAAGCGCCGCCCACCGTGATCGAGGCGCCGCCGGCGGCGGCCGATCCAGGCGAAAAGAAGCCCGAGAAGAAGCCCGAAACCGCGCCGGCCACGCCGGTGCGGATCGAGGATCTGTACTAGCGGCTGCGAACGCCAGGATTTCGACGACGCTTCCTACCCATAGCTCGGTCATCCCCGCCCCGAGGGCGTGTGTTGACCGGGGCCGACAATTGCTCGCGGCAACAACCTGAATGTCTGGATTTTGGGCCTGTGCTTCTGGCTGCACCCGAGCCTGGGCGGACGTTAGATGCTCCCCCTCTGGGGGAGCTGTCGCGGAGCGACTGAGGGGGCGGCGCTGGCTTGGGTCGTACTTGGCGACGTCTGGATGAGCGCCGAGCCGACCCCCTCCGGCCCTCTGGGCCACCTCCCCCAGAGGGGGAGGATCAGCGGCGCCAAGACCCACTCGCCACACCTCACAGACCATCCGAAGGTCCGCTATCGGGCGCCGGCGACCGGCCTTGCCAGTATCGGTGTACTTCCCCCGCCACGAGGGCGGGAATGACGGATGACTGGGGCGGGACGGCTGACTGTCGATCGCCCGTTCCCCCTCTATTTGACGATGCCGTCCACCGTCTGCCGCGTCACGGCGTGATACAGCGGCCGGGTCCTGGCGTAGAGCGCCTTGGCGATCGGCTGGCCCCAGTCGCCCTGGGCCATCAGGTCCTTGAACAGCGGCGCGACGAACTTGCGGCGACCCTGTTCTGTCAGGAAGGCCTCCAGCGACGGCAGGGCCGGCGCGTAGCGATTGGCGACCGCCAGCTCCAGCCAGACAAAGCGGATTTCGCTGTTGCCCTGGGCCGACAGGCCAAAGGCCTTGTCCAGAGCCGCCAGGCGTTCCGTCGACAGTTGACGCGGCAGGCTTGAGACGAAGCGGGTGCGCTCGGGCGTGCTCCAGGCCGTCCATTTCGCGGACGGGGCCGGCTCGCCCTGGGCATAGGCGGCGGCCAGGGCGTCCACCGCCGGGAAGGCGGCCGACTGGATGTGCACGGCGTTGGCCGGCAGACCCGTCTCATAGACCCACTGGTCGATGCCGATCGCCGCTTCCAGCTTGGGGTCGCCCTTGATCAGGTTGGCGCGCAGGTCGGCGACGAAGCCGGTCGTGGTCTGCGACTGGAAGGCGTGGCGGGCGAAATAGGTCTTCAGATAGGCGTCCCAGCGGTCGCGGCCGACGGCCTTCTCGATGGTGCGCAGGAAGGTCGCGCCCTTCTGGTAGGCGATGTCGGTCATGCCGTCGTCGGGATCGCGGCCGGTCAGGTCAAGGTGCAACTTGGTGTCGGCGCCCGTCGGGCCGCCGGCGTCCTGGATCGCCGCTTGCAGGTCGCTCCAGCCCAGGTCGGCCAGCATGTCGGCCCGCGGCTTGCCGTAGAGCTTTTCCATGATCCGGTTTTCGAAATAGTCGGTGAAGCCCTCGTTCAGCCAGAAGTCCGACCAGGTGGCGTTGTTGACCAGATTGCCCGACCACGAGTGGGCCAGTTCGTGGGCCACCAGGCTGACCAGCGAGCGGTCGCCGGCGATGATGGTCGGGGTGGCGAAGGTCAGGCGCGGGTTCTCCATGCCGCCGAACGGGAACGACGGCGGCAGCACCAGCAGGTCGTAGCGGCCCCAGGCATAGGGGCCGTAGAGCCCCTCGGCCGCCTCCACCATCTTCTCGACATCGACCAGTTCATTGGCCGTCTTCTTCATCACCGACGGCTCGGTGTAGACGCCGGTGCGCTTGCCCAGAGGCTGGAACGCCAGATCGCCGATGGCCAGGGCGATCAGGTACGAGGCGACCGGCTTGTCCATCCTGAAGCGATAGGCGCGGCCGCCGCCGGCGACAGGCTCGCCTTTCGGGGTCAGCATCTGGGCGCTCATCACCGCCTTGAGGCCGGCGGGCGCGACGATGCGGGCGGTCCAGGTCTGGCGGATGCCGGGGCTGTCCTGGGTGGGAATCCAGGTGCGGTTGAGGATCGCCTCGCCCTGGCTGAACAGATAGGGCGTCTTCTTGCCGGCCGTCTGGGCGGGGTCCAGCCACTGCAGCGCCGCGCCGCCCGGGGCGCTGTCATAGCGGACGATGATGCGCCTGGCGCCGTTGAGCGTGACGGTCAGCGGCGCGCCGAGAATCGGATCGGCCGCGCCCAGGGTCCACGGCAGAGGCTGGCCCTTGGCGTCGGTGACGCCGTGGATCACCAGGCCCTTGGTGTCGAGGACGACCGTCTTGGCGTCCGGCGCGGCGGCGATATCGAGGGCGGCCGTACCGGTCATCTTCTGGCCGGCGAAATCGGCGGTCAGGTCCAGATCGACATGGGTGACCCGCGCCACCAGCGGCTGGGCGTAGGAGTGGATGTCATGAGCCTCGGCCGTCGCCAGGATGGCCGGAACCGGGGATTGAGCGGTCTGGGCCAGGGCGGGCGCGGCGGCGC
>JAHINZ010000461.1 GCA_018895795.1 Alphaproteobacteria bacterium | reverse complement strand
CTGAAACACTTCAACGGCCTGGACTCCACGCCGCTGTATCCGCCGATCTACAAGCCCGAGCGTTTTGTCCACACGGGCTATGGCGAGGAGATCGTCGCCGTGTCGCGGTTGGAGCCCCATAAGCGCCAGATGCTGATGATCGAGGCCATGCAGCATGTTCGCTCGGGCGTGAAGCTGCGCCTGTGCGGCACGGCGTCCAATCCCGATCATGGCCGGGCGCTGGAGGCCATGGTTCGCGACCTTGGCGTCGCCGACCGGGTGATCCTTGAGGACCGCTGGATCAGCGAGGAAGAGAAGGCCCAGATCCTGTCCGGCGCCCTGGCCGTCGCCTATCTGCCCAAGGACGAAGACTCCTACGGCTACCCCTCACTGGAGGGCGCGCACGCCCGCAAGCCGATCCTGACCACCACCGACTCGGGCGGCGTGCTGGAATTGGTCGAGCACGGGCGCAACGGCCTGATCGCCGAGCCGAACGCGCGGGCCGTGGCCGAGGCGATGGACCGGCTTCACGCCGATCGCCCGGCCACCGAGAAGATGGGCGCGGCGTCGCTGAACCGGCTTGCGGACATGAAAATCGACTGGACCACCGTGGTGGAAAGGCTGACGTCGTGAAGGTTTTGGTCGTCAACAACGCCGCGCCGTTCCAGCGGGGCGGGGCCGAGGAGCTGGCCGATCATCTGGTGGCCCAGCTCAACGCGACGCCGGGTGTGGAATCCGAACTCGTGCGGGTGCCGTTCTCGTGGGAGCCGGCCGAGCGCCTGATCGAGGAGATTCTGATCTCGCGCGGTCTGCGGCTCTACAACGTCGACCGCGTGATCGGCCTGAAGTTCCCGGCCTATCTGATCCCGCACCAGAACAAGGTGTTGTGGCTGCTCCACCAGTTCCGCCAGGCCTATGACCTGGCCGAGGCGGGTCAGAGCCATCTGGGTGATGACGATACGGGCCGTTCGGTCAACAAGGCCATCCGCGCGGCCGACAACGCCTGTTTCGCCGAGTGCCGCCGCATCTATTGCAACTCGCCGGTCACCCAGGATCGCCTGCGTCGTTTCAACAATGTCTCCAGCGAGGTCCTGTACCCGCCGCTGAACGACGCCGAACTGTTCACGGGCGGCGACTATGGCGACTATGTCTTCGCGGGCGGCCGGGTCGCCGCGGGAAAGCGCCAGCATTTGCTGATCGAGGCGCTCGCCAAGCTGGGGAAGGGCCCGCGTCTGATCATCGCCGGTCCGCCGGAGAATGAGGCCTATGCCCAGCGTTTGCGGGCCCTGGTCGCGGCGCTGGACCTGGAAGATCGGGTGGAACTGCGTTTCGGCTTCCATCCCCGCCAGGACATCGCCCGCTGGGCCAATAATGCCTTGGCCTGCGCCTATCTGCCCTTCGACGAGGACAGCGTGGGATACGTCACCATGGAGGCCTTCGCGGCCGGCAAGGCCGTGCTGACGACGACGGACTCCGGCGGCCTGCTGGAGATCGTCAACGCGGAGACTGGGGCCTTGTCGGACCCGACACCCGAAGCCCTGGCTGAAGCTTTCGCCAAGCTGACTGCGGATCCTGCGAAGGCGGCCGCCAAGGGCCGCGCGGCGCGAGATCTCTGGCGAGACAAAAACGTAACTTGGGGCGAAACTGTGCGCCGGCTTCTTGATTAAGCCACAAATATCCGGTTGAAGCCACGCGGGCGTGGCGCCTAAACAAGGAATGCGCGTGTTCTCAGAAGTCTCTTTCGCTCGGGTTTCCTTGATCGCCTTGTTGGCGGCTGTGGCCACCCTGGGCTGCGCGACGACGGTCAGCGCCGAAACCTTGGCTGACGCGGTCAAGACGGCTTACGAAACCAACCCCAACATTCAGGCCCAGCGTGCGGCCATGCGCGGCCTGGACGAGAACTATGTCCAGGCGCGCTCGGCCTTCGGCCTCTCGGCCAGCGTCAGCCTGTCCGAACACGACTATAATGTTGAGCGACGTCTGCGCGGCGCGTCCGAAAGCCTTGGCGCGACCAGCCAGGCCACGCAGCTGAGCGTGAGCCAGCCCCTGTACACCAGCGGGCTTTACTCCGCGCGACTGTCCGGAATCGAAGCTCAGATCCGCGGCGCGCGCGAGAACCTTCGCCGGATCGAGATGGACCTGATCGTTCGGGCCACCAGCGTCTACGTGCTGGTGCGTCGCGACCAGGAGGTGCTGCGCATCAGCCAGGGCGGCGCGATCTGGCTGGAAAAGCAGCTCAAGGACACCGAAGACAAGTACAGCGTCCGGCAAGTGACCTTGACCGACGTTCAGCAAGCCCGAGCTCGCCTGGCCTCGGCGCGCACCCAGGTCGTCAACGCCGAAGCTCAGCTCTTGTTGAGCCGCGCGCAGTACGCGGCGATCATCGGCCGTAGTCCCGAAGATCTGGAACCGGAACCCGATATCGAAGGACTACCCACCGGCCTCGATGAAGCCTTCGACGTCGCGGAGGACTTCAATCCTGCCCTGAAGGCGGCCGTCTTTACGGAAAAGGCCTCGCGAATGGGGGTCGTCCAAGCGCGGGCCCAGCGCCTGTTCTCGGTCAGCGCCCGCGTGGACTATCGCAACGGGCCTGAAACGCTATCCAACGCCAAGCTGCGCGACACCAGCACGGACGCCTCGATCGTGCTAACCCAGCCGCTGTTCTCCAGCGGCCAACTGAGTTCAGCCGTGCGCCAGGCTTTGGAAGAGAACAACCGCGACCAGCACCTGCTCGACGACGCGCGTCGGAGCATGGTTCTGGGCGTTTCGCAGGCCTGGGACCAGTTAAGCGTCGCGCGTCGGTCCTTGACCACGCTGGAAGACGAGATGAAGGCCGACACCATCGCCTTCTATGGCGTGCGCGAAGAGGAGCGTTTCGCGCTGCGCAGCACGATCGAGGTCCTCAACGCCCAGGCTGAGCTGCAGGCGGCGCAGGTGAACTTCATTCGGGGTCGCTACAACGAATATGTAGGCCGGATGCAGTTGCTGCAGCAGATGGGTACGCTCGAGGTCGGCGACATCGCGCCGGGAACGGCGACCTACAATCCCGAGAAGAACTTCAAGAAAGTCCGCTTCAAGGGCGCGCTCCCGACCGAGCTGCTGGCGCATGTCCTCGACAAGGTGGCCTTGCCCCTGCAGCCGCGCGCCAAGGCGGGGGACACCACCCCGATCCGGCCGCCGTCCACGACCATGCCCGATGCGCCGATCGAAGCGGCCAAGATCAAGCCGCCGGCCTCCATCAACGACATCCCCTCACTGCGCGACGCGCCGATGGCGACGTCGCCGAAGTAAGGCCGGCCTGAGAGCTCAGGCGATCCAGTCTGGCCGGGGCAAAAGCCCCCGCAGGGTGTCCGCCCAGATCCTCGGCTGAAACGAGGCGTGACGATTGTTAGCGGTCGCTGCGGACAGCGATCCGCGCCACGCGTCATCGTCGATCAGTCGCGCCAGCTTTTCGGCCGCGTCCGCCTCGTCTGCGGTCGCCCATTGCCCCAGCCTGTAGATGGCGTTGTCGCCCTCGACAGGCTCGAGATGATAGTCCGCCAGCACGCTGGAGGCCGGGTCCATGAACTCTGCATTGGCCGACCATCCCGTGGCGATCACCGCCTTGCCGTGCCAGATCGCCTCGGCCATCAACAGGCCATAGCCTTCGGATCGGTGTAGCGAGAGCACGATATCGGTGCTGGCGGTCAGGACGGCCATGTCCTCGGGCGACAGCGAGTCTGTCATCAGCCGCACCTCGGGCCTGTCGGCCGTCAAGATTTTCAACTCGGCCAGGGTCTGCGGATAGAGCTCCCCGCCCACCACCTTGCAGACCAGCACCGCCTCGTGGCGCGCCATCGCGGCCGCCTGCTGAAACGCCCGTAGCGCGGCGTAGGGGTTCTTTCGCTCGGCCGTCGAGCGCAGGTCGAAGGCCATCAGCACGACAGCGGCGTCAGCGGGCAGGCCAAACCGCGCGCGATCAGCGGCGGGCCGAGGGTTCAGATAGACCGGATAGGGCGCGGCGGTGACCTTCACCCTTGGCGGCGCGGCGGCGCGAATGGCGCGCGCGGCGAATTCCGACGGCGCCCACACCTCGTCGACATAGTCGAAGGCCCGGCGCCAGTCGTCGGGGATCGTCTCCAACTCCCAGGCCCAGTATCCGATGTGGCGTCGACGATAGATATGACGGCCCTCGGTGGCCTGGATCCAGCGCAGCAATTCCGGCGGATTGATATGCGAGATCACCACGCCCCGTTCGGCGTCCGACGGCGGCGGGGTCGAGGACGGGATGTCGATCGGGAAACCCACGTCTCTGGACAGGTCGATGGCGCGCACCGGCAGGCCGCAATCCCGGAAGCCCCGTTCCAGCATGCGGGCCCCTTCGCCCAGGCCATGAACCGCGCTCAGGAAGCCGGCGATCGTCACAGGGCCTCGCGGCGCGGCAGTCCCGCCCCAGCGACGGGCTCTCCAGGCCGTACGGTGGGCGGTGGCGCGCTGGGACAGGGTTTCACCCACATCGACGGCGGCCTCGCTGACGCGGTCGCCAAGCCCTCGAAGACCTGACAGCAGTCGATGGGCGTCGCGACGGACCGGTATCGGCAGGGCGCGCCATAGCGCGAGGAGGCGGGTTTTCATCGGGCGGACATTGGAAGACGCTTCACCATCGGTCGGACATCAAGGCGCCAAGTTCTCGAGGCTTTGGAACCGAAGTGGCATTTCTAAACCGGAGCGAGAACGCTCAGGACTGATGTGGCCAAAAATCCCCCTCCGCGCAATCCGTGGCGCGACGTCACGCCGGCTATCGATCGCGGTTCCGGTAAAGTGAACAAGAAGTACTGGACCTGTTCCTTGATCGCCTGAAGGCCGCATTCTCGCCCCCCTTGGCGGGCCCCGGGGGCGCCGGCGTTCGTTCAGCTTGCCACGACAGTTGTGACCATGCAGCAATGGGTGGCTTTTGGGATTAAACGCAGGAGGTCTTGTGTCGAGTGAATGGAGCGCCGGCTACGTCACTGACGTGAACTACACGTCCGGTTATTATCCCGAACTCAGTCCGATCCGCTGTCGGCTGCCGCTGCTGACGGCCGGACATCATGCGCCCAAGATCGAGAACGCCTGCGAACTGGGGTTTGGCCAGGGGCTTTCGGTGGCGATTCACGCCGCCGCCCAGTCCGGCGTGAAGTGGTGGGGGACGGACTTCAACCCCGCCCAGGCCGCGCGCGCCACTGAGATGGCGCGGCTCTCGGGTTCCGACGCCAAGCTGTACGATGAGGCCTTTTCGGAATTCTGCAGTCGCGTCGACCTGCCGGACTTCGAGTTTATCGGCCTGCACGGCATCTGGACGTGGATCTCTGACGAAAACCGCTCGGTCCTGGTGGACTTCATCCGTCGCAAGTTGCGGCCGGGCGGCGTGCTTTACATCAGCTACAATACCTACCCCGGCTGGTCGTCCGCCGCGCCTCTGCGCCACTTGATGAAGCGCCATGCCGACGTCATGGGCGCGCCAGGCGACGGGATCATCACCCAGACGGGGCAGTCGCTCGAATTCATCGACAAGTTCTTCACGCTCAACCCGGGCCATCTCGCCGCCAATCCTTCGATCGCCGAGCGCCTGAAGGGGATTGAAAAACAAGATCGCAAATATCTCGCCCACGAGTACATGAACCGCGACTGGACCCCGATGTATTTCGCGGAGCTGGAGGCGTGGCTTAGAGACGCCAAGCTGACGTTCGCCTGCTCGGCGAACACCATCGACCACATGCACAATCTGAACCTGACGCCGGATCAGATCGCGTTCATGCAGAGCATCCCTGACCCCTCTCTTCGCGAAACCGTGCGCGACTTCTGCGTCAACCAGCAGTTTCGACGCGACTATTGGATCCGCGGCCCGCGCACCCTGGGCGGGCACGAACAGGTCACGGCCCTGCGTGAAGAGCGCATCGTCCTGTCCGCCCAGCAGAACGCCTTACCGACCAAGGTGCAGGGCGTTTTGGGCGAGGCCGGTTTGCTCGATACGATCTACCCGCCGATCTTCGAGTACCTATCGGACTACAAGATCCACACAATCGGCGACCTGGAAGCGCGTCTCGGCCCCAAGGGGGTCACATTGGCGCAATTGACATCGGCGATCTCGATCCTGGTCGGCCTATCGGCCATCCAGTCGGTGATGGGCGGGTCGGAGATCCAAAAGGCCAAGCCGCGGACCGCGGCGCTGAACCGCGCGATCGCCGAGTTGGCGATCTCGGGGGGCGACATCAGCAATTTCGCATCGCCGATCACCGGGAGCGGCGTCAGTGCGCCCCGCTTCCATCAACTCTTCTGGATGAGCAAGCAGGCGGGCGGCAAGACACCAGCCGACTGGGCCGGCTTTGTCTGGCAAATCCTGTCGGCCCAAAATCAGGCCATCGTGAAGGACGGCGCACCTCTGCAGGGGGACGACAATCTGGTCGAACTGACATCGCAGGCCGGTATTTGGGGCGAACAGGTGCTGCCGGTGTGGATCGCCTTGGGCCTCTGATCACAGATTTCCCCCATTGCCTTGAGGGCCGACCCCCTGAGGGGGGTCGGCCCTTTTTTCGTCGAGAGGGGGAGTGAACTCGCCCAAGGCGAGAGTCGGCCGCTCGCGGGGCCCCTTCGCCCGATGCCTGGGTTGTTCGATATCGACTAGCCCGCCCGACTATTTCTTTCGAATTAGATTGTGGGTGGAGCTGTCCAGTCAGAGTTCCGCTTCTATTAACAATTCAATAAATAGCGAATTGCAAAATTGTTAAATTGCACTATAATTTAAGTACATTCCATTAAAATGGCCCGATATAGTACCATATTGAGTTCAATTTCCGAGGTAAATCGAAAGATCGATTTCTATTATTTCCTATATAGCTAATAGGTCAGGCGTGCGCGTCGGAGATACTGAGCGCGCGGGGAAATATCGGAAGTTGTGTTGGGGTTCTAGTGCGGGCTGCGGCGAATCCGCTCGCATCGTTGTTGCGGTTAAGGTCCGTTTGGGTTAGATGGAATGTGTCTCCCCAGAAGACATCCCATTAGCCCCGTTGGTGACTCGTCGCCAGCGGGGCTAATATTTTGGGCTTATGCGCGTCCATAAGCCTGTCGCAGACGTCCCTCGAGCCGGGCCGCGACAAGATGGATCGCTCGATCCCATTGATCCGTGCCCAAGGATCGCCAGAAATGGCTGCGGCCGCTGGTCTGCCGCAGCGCCCTTGGCGCGGCCATGCGAAGATAGAGTTCTCCTGCCCCGGACGATCAGCCCCAGGCTGTTCCGCGAGGATCTCGCCCCCGCCTGACGCAAGAGGGTCGGCCGGCGGCGGAACGTGGCTCTTGAGCGTGTTGCGAACCCCATCGCGGCGCCGCTCAGCCTGGCCAACCCGCTCTGAATTTTCGAAAACTTTCGCGGCTTTCGGGGGCGCGCTCGTAAATCACGCCTGGGCCACGAACTGCAGGCGGCGGTTCGGCGCGAGCGCCGCACGCTGGGTCCAAACCATCGAACCCAGGAATGGAAACGGCCGCTCCCTTTAGGGAAGCGGCCGTCTTGGTGGAGCTTAGCGGAGTCGAACCGCTGACCTCTTGCATGCCATGCAAGCGCTCTACCAGCTGAGCTAAAGCCCCGAGGTCCTTGGTTTCCCAAGAGAACCCTGGTGTGTCTCTGAAGTCCGGCGGGGCCGGTCTCCGAAGAGGCGCGGAACCTATGCCGGGAGGATTTTTGGATCAACCCTCCCAGCGAAGTTTTTTGAAGATTTTTTCGACGGGGTTTTCAGACCCTAGCGATCATCGTCATCCGCGCTGGGAAGACCTTCGATTTCGTCTTCTAGCGCGTCTTCATCTTCGTCCTCGAGGAAGGGCACGTCGTCGTTTTCGTCCTCGGCGAGATCCTCGTCCTCGGCGAAATCAACACCCAGCTCATCGGCGCCCGCGGCGGGCGCCGCGGCCGGATCCGCGTCGTCGTCGTCGTCGGATTCGATGACTTCCGGCTCGACCTTGTCGATTTCCGGGGTCTCGTCGACCTCGTCCTCGAAGCCGTCCGGTTCTTCCTTGGGCGGCGCGACGGGTTTCTCGTCGTCGGCGTCGTAGTCAGGCGTGACGGCGCGGGCGCGGACGCGGCGTGATTTCAACGCCTCTTCAGGATCGAAGGACTCGCCGCATTTAGGACAAACAGCCGGGCGGCGGCCCAGATCGTAGAATTTCGATTGGCAGCTGGGGCAAATTTGTTTTGCACCCAATTCGGGATTGGCCAAGTCGGGGACCTTTGATCCAGATGGGAAAAGCGGCCGGTCCCTTGCCATGGCCAGGGCCCGCTGTCAAAAGCAATCCCCTCGCGAACCCCACCATGATCAAGGGAGCCGGTTACGGCATGACGGCGGCTGGACTGAAAAGCGGGCCTGGCGGAGCCCTTCGTGGGACCGTTCGCGCCCCCGGCGACAAGTCGATCTCGCACCGTTCGATGATCCTGGGCGCGCTCGCCAACGGAACCACGACGGTTGAAGGCTTGTTGGAGGGCGACGACATCCTGGCCACGGCTCGCGCCATGCGCGCCTTCGGCGCTCGGGTCGAGCAGGAGGGCGTCGGGCGCTGGCGGATCGAGGGCCAGGGCGGCTTTTCCGAGCCCGCCGACGTCGTCGACTGCGGCAACGCCGGCACCGGCGTCCGGCTGATCATGGGCGCGGCGGCGGGATTCGCCATCTGTTCCACCTTCACCGGCGACCAATCCCTGCGCGGACGGCCGATGGGCCGGGTGCTCGATCCGCTGGCTCGCATGGGCGCGACCTGGCTGGGTCGCGACAAGGGGCGACTGCCCCTGACCCTGAAGGGCGGCAATCTGCGCGGCCTGAGCTATCGGCTGCCGATGGCGTCGGCCCAGGTCAAGTCGGCCGTGCTGCTGGCCGGCCTGCACGCCGAGGGCGGCGTCGAGGTGATCGAGCCCGAAGCCACCCGCGACCACACCGAACGCATGCTGCGCGCCTTCGGGGCCGAGGTGCTCGTCGAGGATCGCGACGGCGCCCGCCACATCCGTCTGCCTGAGGGCCAGATGCTGACTGGAACCCACGTTTCGGTGCCGGGCGACCCATCGTCGGCCGCTTTCCCTTTGGTGGCCGGCCTGATCGTTCCGGGTTCGGAGGTCACGGTCGAGGGCGTGATGCTCAATGAATTGCGCACCGGCCTGTTCACGACCCTGCGGGAGATGGGCGCGGATCTGGTGATCTCGAACGTGCGGATGTCCAGCGGCGAAGAGGTCGGCGACATCACCGCCCGCTATTCCCAGCTCAAGGGCGTGGTCGTGCCGCCCGAGCGCGCGCCGGCGATGATCGACGAATATCCGATCCTGGCCGTGGCGGCCGCCTTCGCCGATGGACCGACCGTCATGCGCGGCATCGGCGAGATGCGGGTCAAGGAAAGCGACCGCATCACCCTGACCGCGGCGGGCCTGACGGCCTGCGGCGTCACGGTCGAGGAAGAGCCCGAAGGCATGACCGTGGTCGGGACGTCGGGCGGAAATCACCCCGTGCGCGGCGGCGGCCTGGTTCACACCCACGGCGATCACCGCATCGCCATGAGCCACCTGGTGCTCGGACTGGCCGCCCAGCAGGGCGTGGCGGTCGATGAGCCGGGCATGATCGCCACCAGCTTCCCAGGGTTCGCGCAGATGATGCGCGGCCTGGGCGGCGATTTGTCGGAGACCTGAGGCATGGGCTTCGTGATCGCCGTCGACGGTCCCGCCGCCTCGGGAAAGGGCACCCTGGCCGGCGGGCTGGCCCG
>JAHINZ010000460.1 GCA_018895795.1 Alphaproteobacteria bacterium | reverse complement strand
GGTTGTCCAGGGCCGAGGGCAGGCGGAAGCCGTACTCGGCCAGGGTCCATTTGCGGTTGCGGTCGCCCTTGTACATGGCCCCGATCTGCGGAACCGTCTGGTGGCTCTCGTCGGTGAACAGCAGGGCGTTGTCGGGGATATATTCGAAGAAGGTCGGCGGCGGCTCGCCGGTCTTGCGGCCCGACAGATAGCGGCTGTAGTTCTCGATGCCGGCGCAGGAGCCGGTGGTCTCGATCATCTCCAGATCGAAGGTCGTGCGCTGCTCCAGCCGCTGGGCTTCCAGGAGCTTGCCGTTCTCGTACATCCAGGCCAGCCGCTCTTTCAGCTCGCTTTTGATCTCGATGATCGCCTGGCGCAGGGTGGGGCGCGGGGTGACGTGGTGGCTGTTGGCGTAGACCTTGATCGAGGGGAGATCGGCGGTCTTCTTGCCGGTCAGCGGGTCGAACTCGGCGATGCTCTCGACCTCGTCGCCAAACAGGGAGACGCGCCAGGCGCGGTCCTCATAGTGGGCGGGGAAGATCTCCAGGGTGTCGCCCCGGCGGCGGAACGCGCCGCGCTCGAAGGCGGCGTCGTTGCGCTTGTATTGCTGGGCCACCAGGTCGGCCATCAGCTGTTTCTCGTTGACGATCTGGCCGATCTCCAGGGTGAAGGTCATGGCCGTATAGGTCTCGACCGAGCCGATGCCGTAGATGCAGCTGACCGAGGCGACGATGATCACGTCGTCGCGCTCCAGGATCGCCCGGGTGGCAGAGTGGCGCATGCGGTCGATCTGCTCGTTGATCGATGAGTCCTTCTCTATGTAGGTGTCGGTGCGCGGCACATAGGCCTCGGGCTGGTAGTAGTCGTAATAGCTAACGAAATATTCGACCGCGTTGTCGGGGAAGAAGCTCTTCATCTCGCTGTAGAGCTGGGCCGCCAGGGTCTTGTTGGGGGCCAGGATCAGGGCCGGGCGCTGGGTGGCCTCGATGACCTTGGCCATGGTGAAGGTCTTGCCCGAGCCGGTGACGCCCAGCAGCACCTGGTCCTGGTCGCCGTTGCTCAGGCCCTCCACCAACTCGGCGATGGCGGTCGGCTGGTCGCCGGCCGGGCTGTATTCGCTGACCAGCTTGAACTTGCGGCCGCCCTCGGACTTGGCGGGCCGGTCGGGCCGGTGCGGCGTCCACAGCATCGGCATGACGCCGAGGACCTCGGTCTCCAGGGCCACATCGTGGATGAACTTGGCGGAGACGTCTGAAACGCCGGTGTCCGGGGTGATGGCCATAGGCTGGAAGGTAAGGATCGCGGGGCCGGAAGGCTAGGGGGCCTGCTGACGGCGGGTGTCAGCAGGGTGGCGGGAGAGGGGGGGGGAGTCCGGTGCGAAAATAAGAACCGTAGCCGTTGCAGTTTTAATATGACGCGCCACATGCAGGTGCTCGCCGCGACCCGCGGTTCAAACGAGGTTTCCCGTGCTGCTTGAAAAGCTGAACTGGCGCTACGCCACCAAGAAGATGGATCCGGCCAAGGCCGTGTCCGAAGACAAGGTCGAGCGCATTGTCGAGGCCGCGCGGCTGGCCCCGACCTCCAGCGGCCTGCAGCCGTTCGAGATCATCCTGGTCTCCAATCCGGAGGTTCGCGAGAAGATCAAGGCCATCGCCTGGAACCAGTCGCCGATCACCGACGGCTCGCACCTGCTGGTCTTCGCCGCCTGGGATAATTACACGGCCGAGCGCATCAACCACATGTTCGACCTGGTCAATGCCGAGCGCGGCGTCCGCAACGAGGGCTGGGAGAACTATCGCCAGATGCTTCTGGCCTCCTATCCGCAACGCGACGCCCAGGTGAACTTCGAGCACGCCGCCCGTCAGGCCTATATCGCCTTCGGTCTGGCCCTGGCCCAGGCCGCCTTCGAAGGCGTCGACGCCACGCCGATGGAAGGCTTCGACCCGGCGGCCCTGGACGAGATCCTCGGCCTGCGGGCCCGCGGCCTGCGCTCGGTGGTCATCGCCCCGCTCGGCTACCGCCAGCCCGAAGGCGACTGGCTGGTCAATCTGAAGAAGATCCGCCGTCCGCGCGACCAGTTCGTCACCGACGTGAAATAGGCCGGCCGGCGCAGGCGGCGCTTCGGCGTCCCGTCCGCGCCCCGGCAGCCCGGCTCAGCCGCCGACGCGGGTCAGCGTCGAGCGGTTGCGCTGGATCCAGGTCTCGGCGGCGTCGTCCAGGAAGTCGACCTCCTTCAAGGTCGTCATCCGGTCGCCGTCGCGGACGGTGGTCACGCGCAGGCGGGCCGGACGGTCGTCATCGCGGCTGTCGGTTTCGGCGACGATCGTCCAGTGGGTGGCGTCAACCGGCGGCGCGGCCAGGCGCAGGGCGCTGGTCTCGAGGCTGGTCTCGCGGCCCTTGCGGAAGCTGGCCGAGGTTTCCTTACGGGTGGCCGTATCCAGCAGGTCCACCGTGGTGATGCGCACAGCGCCCACCTTGGGGCCGTCGTCGAAATCGGCCTTGCGGATCAGGGTGACGCCGTCGCCGCCATCCTCGATCAGCAGCTTCATCGGCAGGCCGAACCAGCGGTTGGCGCCATAGTCGAGATATTCCAGCTTGCCCTCCCAACGGCCGGCCGTGGCCAGGCGCAGGGCGGCGATGTCCAGCGGCGGCTGGGCGGCGGCGGGGAGGCCCGTCAGGGCGAGGCCCAGACCCAGCAGGGACCAGAGGGGGCGGTGTCGCATGATGAGCGCTCCTGGCCGACACGCTTCGCGGCCTGACACCTGAATTACGAGCGGCGGCGGCGGTTGGACGCGCGGGGATTTGACTCCTCTTATTACTGTGTGGCACACAGTGTTTGTCACACACCATGTGATGCACACCATATGTCGCACACCATGCCAACCGAGACCGAGATCTTTGAACAGCTGCGCCAGGAGCTGCGGCGGGGGACCCTGATCCTGGCCGTGCTGGCCCAGCTGCGGGTCGAGCGCTACGGCTACAGCCTGCGTCAGGCGCTTTCCCAGGTGGGCGTCGAGATCGACGAAGGCGCGCTCTACCCCATGCTGCGTCGGCTGGAGGGGCAGGGCCTGCTCGCCAGCGAGTGGCGCGAGGAAGACAAGCGCAAGAAGCGCTTCTACCGCCTCTCAAGCCAGGGCGAGGCCGTGCTGGCCCGTCTGGCCGACGAATGGCGCGCCATCAACGACACCCTGCAACCCCTGCTTTGAGAGAGGACGGATCATGGATCTGCTCGACCGCTATCTGGGCGCCGTCGCCGCCCTGCTGCCCGCCGGCCAACGTGAGGACATCGCCGCCGAGCTGCGCGATGTGCTGATGTCGCGCATCGAGGACCGGGAGGCCCAACTGGGTCGCCCCTTGCAGAAGAGGGAGCTGGAGGACGTGTTCCGCGACTTCGGCCATCCGCTGGCCGTGGCCGGCCGCTACGGCCCGCAGCGCGCCCTGATCGGCGTGGAGCTCTATCCGTTCTGGATCTTCGCGGTGAAGGTCGCCCTGGCCATAGCGGCCTTCGTCGCCCTGATCCCGGCGGTGATCGGCGTGGTCACCCAGGGCGGCGACATGGGCGGGGTGATCGGCCATGCGCTCAACGCCTTCATCCCATCGGCCCTGACCTTGATCGGCCTGATCACGGTGGTCGGGGCGATGGTGGAGCGGGGCTGGATCAAGGCCGGCGACTTCGGCCAGTGGAAGGTCAGCGACCTGCCGCGCGTCTCGGCCAAGAAGGCCTGGTTTCCGCCCAAGACCCGCTTCGAAGCCCTGTTCGAGGTGGTGTTCATGACGCTGTTCGCGCTGTGGTGGGCCGGACTGCTGCACTGGCCCGACGGCCGAGACCTGCTCCGCCTGGACGGCGATCTGCAGGTCGCCCTGGCGCCGGTCCTGACGCAGCTGCATTTGCCGATCCTGCTGTTGGCCATCGGCCAGGCGCTGTCGGGTCTGATCGTGGTGGTTCGTCCGGCCTGGATCGCGCCGCGCGCCGTCGCCGAGATCGTGCTGTCACTCGCCGGGATCGCCCTGGCCGCGGCGCTGTGGCGCGCGATGCCGCTGGTCACCTTCTCGGGCCCCGCTTCGGCGGCGCACGGCGTGGAGACGCTCCAGCGCACCGTCGACCAGGTGTTCGAGATCTGCGCGCTGGTGGCCGCCGCCCTCTGCGCCGGCAAGATCCTGATCGAGGGCTGGCGTCTGGCGCGTTTGGGCGCGCGCAAGGCCTAGGTCCGGCAGATCACCGATCGTCCCGACGGGCCTTTTTGGCGGCGTCGGGACGATCGGACGATCTCGGTATCGGGGCTAGTTCTTCGGCTTGGAGGCCGTGTCGACCACGGCGCCAACCCCGGCGCCGACCACCGCGCCGACCGGTCCGGCGACCACGGCGCCGGTCATCGCGCCGGTGGCCGCGCGCTGCTCCATGTTGTGACCGCAGGCGCTCAGGGCGAGGGCGCAGGCGATCGCCGAGGTCGCGATGGCGACGGGGCGGAAATCGTTAAGGTTGATGGTCATGGCGCGGTCCTTGAGACGGTTACGGTTGGACTTGAGTAACGACGCTCGACGGCCTGAAGTTCCCTGAATCAAAGGGTCTAGAACAGTGATCTCAATGCTTCGCGCCGCGGCAGAGCAGTGAAAATTTCCATTGTCGGGTTTTTCTAGCGAATCAAGGCGTTAACGATCTTGACTGCGACGAATAGGCCCGGTTTCAATGCTGCACTGCAGCGCCGGCTTGCGACTCGAGCTCGGATCGGTCATAAGGGCGTCATAAGTAGGTTTTCGGCCACATCGTGAAACGGTCGAGCCTCCGCTTTTTGGGCCACCCGACAGTATTTTTCCGGGACCTTTGAAGCGCTTTTGTCGGGGGGCGGTCCGCCCTCGCCGCGCAGGACACGAGTTTTGTATATCAAGTCGCAGACGCGCGCAGACGCACGCGCGCTGGTCGGCGCCGTATTGGTTGGGTCCGCCACGGGCCTGGCTCTCGGCGGCGTTTATTTGGCGGGTGGGCTTGCCCAGACCGTCAACCAGCACGCCAGCGTTACACGCCTTGCAGACGGCGCCTCGGAGGGGTTCTCCGACGTCGCCTTGATCAGCGCCGCGTCCCGTATGGACATCGGTGCGCTCGCCGTCGCTCGCCGTCACGATACCCTGGCCACCTCGGGTTCGGCCCAGCGCGACCGTCAGGTCGCCTTGCTGGTCGAGCGTCTAGAAAAGCGCCAGACCAACAGTTTGGTTCCCCGCAGCGGCCCGCTGATGCTGCGCGCCAGCTTCGGCGGACCGTTCAATTCGCCCGTCTCGCCGTTCCGCATGGCCAATGTGCTGGACAGCTCGCGCGAGCTCGATTGCCTGGCTGACGCCGTCTATTATGAAGCCCGCGGCGAAGGCGCCCGGGGCCAGGCCGCCGTGGCCCAGGTGGTGCTGAACCGCGTTCGCCATCCGGCCTTCCCCAAATCGGTCTGCGGCGTCGTGTTCCAGGGCGCGGCGCGTCGGACCGGCTGCCAGTTCAGCTTCGCCTGCGACGGCTCGATGAACCGCACCCGCGAACGGGGCGCCTGGGGCCGGGCCGAGAAGATCGCCTCCCGCGCCCTGGCCGGGGCCGTGATGGCCGAGGTCGGCGCCGCCACGCACTTCCACACCACCGGCGTGTCGCCGGGCTGGGGTCCGCGCCTGCTGCGCGTGGGCCAGGTGGGTCTGCACGTGTTCTATCGCTTCGGCGGCCACGCCGGCGCGCCCGGAGCCCTGTCGTCCAGCCCGGTTCCCTCGACGGTCGATGACCTGCCCAACGCCCCCGAGATCGCCAGCATCACCGCCGACGGCAAGCCGATGGGCGCCTTTCCGGCCCCCGGCGGCGTGGCCTATGCCGCCAATGTCGTGACGACCCTCCAGTCGGCGGCCGTCAACGGCGGCCCGGTCGGGGCGAACGCCACGGTCGGCGCGGTCACCGGGGTGAACGCCGGCAAGAGCCCGTCGGCCTTTTCGGGCAAGGGCATGGGCGGCCCTCTGGGTCCGCCCAGCGAGCCGGCCTCGGCCCCGGTCCAGCCGCAAGGCAAGGGGATGGTCGAGAAGACCTCCGGCGTCAGGCCTGCAGCAGCGGTCGTGACCGGAGCTGTTTCCTGACGGCGCCCGGCATGTGGCTGGTGGCGAAGCGCATCTGCCTGGCGCGCTTGCCCACGAAATAGTGCAGCGCCTTGCCGGTGGCGGCCTTGAACACCACCTCGGCGGCGTCCTCGACCGGATAGACTTCCAGCCCGCCCTTCTTCAGGGCGTCGGACATGCTCTCGTTGCTGCCTGACGATCCGGCGTTGAGGATCGGCGTTTCGACGAACCACGGCATGACGCAGGCGACGCTGACGCCGTGCTGGGCGTATTCGACGTCGAGCGCCTCGGACAGGCCGCGCACCGCGAACTTGGTGGCCGAATAGACCGCCAGCTTCGGCGAGCCATAGAGCCCCGCGCAGGACGCCACATTGATCAGCCGGCCGCCGGCCGCCATCAGCGGGGCCAGGCCGGCGCGGGCCCCGTTGATCACGCCCTTGATATTGATGTCGACCTGGATGTCGCAGTCGGCCTCGCTGAGATCCTCGAGGCTTCCGAACCGCGCCACACCGGCGTTGTTGAGCAGGACATCCAGCTTGCCGCCGGTCAGTTTGCCAAACTCGCCCAGGGCGTTATCCCAGGCCTGGCGATCGCGGACGTCCAGCTTGAACGTCGCGCCATTGGCCGGACCAATCGCCACCAGGGCGCTCTTGAGCCCCGCGGCGTCGATGTCCGACAGGCCCACGAACCAGCCCGCCGCCGCGAAGCGCTTGGCGCTGGCCAGGCCGATGCCGCTGGCGGCGCCGGTGATGAAAATGGTCTTGCGGCCGTCGGCGCTCATCAGGTCGTCCTCCCCTTATTGATTATCAGCGATCAGACGCCGAGAGCGGGGAGGGGTCAAGAGAGGCTTGCCTCTCCCAGAGGGAGAGGAGGGGCCCGCGCCGGAGGCGTGGGAGGTGAGGGGTTACGCCGATAGCCGGCGTGCCGGCACGCCGTCGAACGCCCTACCCCCTCACCCTCCCACGCAAGCGTGGGTCCCTCCCTCTCCCCATGGGAGAGGGCTGATCTTCAGTCGGTCTGATCGTCGATCTCGGCCTCGGGGCCGTTCTTCTTCATCGACTCGATGGCGTTCTTGGCGGACGCCTTCGAGGAATAGCCCTCGGTCGAGAACATCACTTCGCTGTTGTAGACGAAGTTGACGCGGAACTCGCCCGCCTTGTCCTTCTTGATGATGAACTTGTAGGCCATGGGTGTCTCCAGGGGCGGAATGCGATATGTCGCCTTCACGACCGTGCGACCGTCGCTCGTCGCCCGCCGACGTGTCAATCAGGATGGCTGCGGAGACTGTGAATGATTATTGCCGAGCGTCTGGACCAGCTTTCCCGAGAGCTGCTGTCCGTCCCCTACAGCGACCTGAACGCTGTCCAGAGGAGCGTGATCGACCTGATTTGCGACGAGGCTCCGACCGGGCTGAACAAGAGCCTGGTCAATGACGATCGGGGCAGCTGGGACCGCCTGGCCGACGCCGTCGCCAAGGTGGGCGGCTCGTGGGGCTTCATCGGCGGGTTCAGCGCGGCGCTGATGGTGTGGATCATGGCCAATGTCGCGCTCAAGCGGTTCGACCTGGCCTTCGACCCCTATCCCTTCATCTTCCTCAACCTGCTGCTGTCGACGGTCGCGGCCCTGCAGGCGCCGGTGATCATGATGAGCCAGAACCGCCAGGCCCTGAAGGACCGCCAGAACGCCGAGCATGACTATGTGGTCAATCTGCGCGCCGAGCTTGAGATCATGCATCTGCACGACAAGCTGGACGCCCTGCGCGAGCGCGACATCGCCGAGCTGAGCCGCCAAAACGCCGAGGCCCTGGCCCGGCTGGAGGCCCAGATGGCGGTGATGGCGAGCAAGCTGGAGGCCAAGGGGTAGGGCGTCGAGCGCCCCCGGGTCGCGCACCGCGCCGCCTTCACCCTTGCACGGGCCTGTGTTGACCGAGACCGACAATGTCTCGCGGCGGCGATCTGAATGTTCGGATCCGGCGCCTGGGCTGATGGCCGCGCACGACCCGTTGCGGAACTTCGAACCAAGCTGTTTCGCCCAGGGAGCATCTGCCTTGCGACTGTTTGACGGCGCTCAGCAACTTTCGTGGAGAATGCTGCAGGCCCCGCTACCCAAGCTTGACAGCGCCAAGGCTGCAACCCCTAGTCTGCTTGGATTTTTGCACCGTTCGGCGTGGGAAGTGGCGATGAGAGCTTTGCTTGGCCAGTCGGGCCTCGCCCTTCTTTTTGTCGCGCAACCCGCCCTAGCCCAAGGACCCACGCCCCCTCCGCCGGTCGACAAGGTCGACGGAGTGGTGGTCTCTGCACCCTCGCAGGCGAGGGTGCAGACCCATATCGATCGCCGCAGCTACAGCCTGTCCGACGACCTTCAGGCTAAGACCGGTTCGATTGGAGATGCGCTGGGCAATCTGCCGTCTGTCGAGGTCGATCCGCAGGGAAACCTCTCGCTGCGCGGCGACCCCAATGTCACCATCTTGGTAGATGGCAAGCCCTCAGGGCTGTTTAAGGGAGCGGGTCGCGCAGCCGCCCTGCAGCAGTTGCCGGCGGACCGCTACGCGCGCGTGGAGATCATCAGCAATCCGTCCGCCGCCTTCGACGCCAACGGCTCTGGCGGGGTCATCAACCTGATCAGCAAGAAGGCCAAAGGCGCAGGGATCACCGGTTCGCTGCAGGCTAACCTCGGCGACCAGGGCCTGGCGAACAGCGCGGCGAACCTGGGCTACAATTCCGGCAAGCTGTCGCTGAACGCCGACCTCTCCGCCCGACGCAACATCCTCAAGAAACGGACCCGCGAGCACCGCGCTCTTGGCGTTGACGTCGAGAGCGACAGCATCAACCAGAAGCGGACGTCCGCCTATTTCGGCAACGCCCATCTATCGGCGCAATACGAGGCCAGCGAGCGCACCCGGCTTTCGGCCGACGCCCATCACCTGCGGCTCGACTGGGTCAGCCACAACGCGGACGCCTTCGACGTTCGCTCTCCTGGGCAAGAGACCTCATCCACGCGCTTGGGCCGCGGGACCTATCGGGTCTATGACGACGAGATCGAGACCCAGCTGGTGCGCAAGTTCGCGGGCGAGGATCACGACCTGACGCTGGATCTCGATCACAGCGCGACAATCAACAAAGACCGCCAGCCCTATAACTATCTTGCCGGCGCTCCGGCGACGGGAGCCTACCAGGCGTTCAACTTCGACCAGCATCAGACCCTGACGAGGTTTTCCGCCGACTACCGCAAGCCCTTGCCCAAGGACGCCAAGCTGACGGCCGGCGCCCAGGTCGAGGACGACGGCTATCTCTACGAGAACAGCGGTGCGCGCGGAGCCGACGCTATGACGGCCCGCCCGGACCCTGGCCTGACGAACCGCTTCCACTACGGCCAGGTGGTCTCGGCGGTCTATGCGACGCTCGAGCGGCCGTTCGGCAATCTGACCGCCCTGATGGGGCTGCGCGTCGAGAGCGCCCGGATCAAGACCCAGCAGCTGACCCTGGGCGGCGTGCATCGCGACGCCGACACCCGCGCCTTCCCGTCGCTCCACCTGAGCTACGGTCTCGACGATCATCGCCAGCTGAAGGGCTCCTACGCCGAACGCATCGAGCGGCCCGATCCCGACGACCTGAACCCCTTCCCCAACGCCGCAAGCGCGCTGACGGTCACGGCTGGCAACCCGGCCCTGAAGCCGGAGGAGACCCAAAGCATCGAGGCCTCGTACGAATATCGCGATGGCTCGGCCTATCACCTGGCCACCGTGTTCTTCCGCGACATCCGCGACACGGCCACCGACATCGTTAGGCCCTTGGAAGGTGGGAGACTGCTGTCGACCAAGCAGAACCTGGGCCGCAAGCGCAACGCCGGTCTTGAGCTATCGGCGGGCGGGCGCCTGACCTCCAAACTGACATACACTGTCAGCACGACAGCGACCTATTCCGAGATCGACGCCGACGGCGTGAACGTCGAAAGGAACCGTTCAGCGCTGTTGGTCGGCGGCAAGGGTTCCCTGAATTGCCAGCTCACCGCCGCCGACCTCTTCCAGCTGAACACCCAAGTCCACGCCAGGCGTCTGACGCCACAGGGCTACGCGCCGGCCTACAGCACCCTGAACCTGGGCTTTCGCCACAAGATCGATGAGCGCCTGTCGCTGGTCGCCACCGTGCGCGATGTCCTCAACAGCAGTCAGCTCCGGGACTATGTCACTCAGCCTGGCCTGAGCCAGCGGCTCGACTACGATAGCAATTCGCGCCGTTTTACGCTGGGCCTCAGCTACGCCTTCGGCGGTAAGCCTAAGAAGCCCTCGAACTTCGACTATAGCGGCTGACCGACGCCCGCGTTGGACGATGTCCTAAAACCACCCCTTTTCAGACGTTCCAAACGTCTCCGGTTGGGCGTGAGGTCCAAGGGAAGCGCCCCGCCCGCCCTTCACGCACAGCCCCGTCTGCATACTTCCTGCGCAGCCTCACCCACGCGGCGCCCCAAATGACCAACGGTGTGTCGGTGATCGCCCGGCGGGAAACATCACCCGCGCCAGGTCGCGCGAAGTCTCGTTAGCTCTGCCTCGATAGCCGCCGGACGGGCGGCGCGAGGGGAAGTCGTCTTATGGAACTGGGGGTTCGCGCGCCGACGCGGCGTCAGCTGCTGTCCGCCATCGCCGCCGTCGGCGGCACGGCGGCGCTCTATCAGGCCATGACCTCGCTGGGTCACGCGGCCGAGACCCAGTTCGCGGGTCCGCCCAACCTGGCCGGCGCGCGAAAGGGCGCCTCGGTGATCGTGCTGGGGGCCGGCCTGGCCGGCATGCTGGCCGCCCATGAGCTGACCAGGGCCGGCTACAAGGTGCAGATCCTCGAATATCAGGACCGGGCCGGCGGCCGGAACTGGTCGCTGCGCGGCGGCGATACCTATACCGAGCTGGGCGGGGCGACCCAGAAGGTCGGCTTCGCCAAGGGCAACTATCTCAATCCCGGCCCCTGGCGGATCCCGCACCATCACCGCACCCTGCTGCACTATTGCAAGGCGTTCGGCGTGGCCCTGGAGCCGTTCGTCCAGTTCAACCACAACACCTTCATCCACTCGTCGGAGTCGTTCGGCGGCAAGCCGGTGCGCTTCAAGGCCGCCGCCGCCGACTTCGAGGGCAATGTCGCCGAGCTGCTGGCCAAGTCGATCAACGAAAAGGCCCTGGACCAGCGGGTCACCGTCGAGGACCGCGAGCGGCTGCTGGAGGCCCTGAAGGGCTGGGGCATGCTGGACAAGGACTATCGCTACGCTTCCAACCTGCGCTCGGCCAGCCACCGAGGCTATGACCGGCCGCCCGGCGGCGGGGTGAACGGCGCGCCCATCCCCTCGGCCCTCTATAGTCTGCACGACGTGCTGGACCCGCAGGTCTGGACCTCGATGGCCTTCTTCATGGGCCACGAGATGCAGACCACCATGTTCCAGCCGGTGGGCGGCATGGACATGATCGGCAAGGCCTTCGCCAAACAGGTCGACGGCCTGGTGACCTACAACGCCAAGGTCAGCAAGATCGCCCAGGACGACAAGGGCGTGGCCGTCACCTATGCCGACACCCAGACCGGCAAGGTGGTCACCGCCGAGGCTGATTGGTGCGTCTGCACCATTCCGCTAGGCGTGCTGAACCAGATCGAGACCCAGGTCACCGACCAGATGGCGGCCGCCATCCGGGCCGTGCCCTATTCGGGTCAGGTCAAGATCGGCCTGGAGATGAAGCGCCGCTTCTGGGAGGAGGACGACTCCATCTATGGCGGCCACAGCTTCACCGACCAGGAGATCGGTCTGGTCTCCTATCCCAACAACAACTTCTTCGGCGACGGGCCGGCCGTTCTGCTGGGGGCCTTCGCCCGCGACATGGGCGGCTATCGCCTGGCCGGACTGACGCCCGAGCAGCGCATCGAGGCGGCCCTGCGCCAGGGCTCGGTGTTCCACCCGGAAACCTATCGCAAGGAGTTCTCGAACGGCGCCTCGGTGGCCTGGAGTCGGGTGCCCTGGAGCCTGGGCTGCTGCGCCCGCTGGACCGACGAGACCCGGGCCGAGCACTACCAGACCCTGGTGGCCATGGACCGCCGCATCGTGCTGGCCGGGGAGCACGCCTCCTATGTCGGCTGCTGGATGGAGGGGGCGCTGCTCTCGTCCATCGACGCCATTACCCGCCTGCACAAGCGCGCTCTGGAGGCCTGAGCATGACCCTTCGTTTCCTCCTCGCGCTGGCGGCCCTGTCGACCGCCGCGCCCGCTCTGGCCCAGACGCCGGCCGGCGGCGACAGCGGCGGCGGCGTGGTCCGCGTCGCCAAGCCGGTGACCGGCCAGCAGGTCTATGAGGCCGTCTGTCAGGCCTGCCATATGGCCGACGCCAAGGGCGGAACCGGCGCGGCCACCATCCCGGCCCTGGCCGCCAATCCGCGTCTGGCCGGCGCGGCCTATCCGATCACGCTGGTGGTCAAGGGCCAGGGCGCCATGCCCAGCCTGTCGGGCAATCTGGACGACAGCCAGATCGCCGCGGTGGTGACCTATGTCCGCACCAGCTTCGGCAATCACTACGCCAAGCCGGTGACGGCGGCGGATGTGGCCAAAATCCCGCACCCGGCCAAGAGCTCGGGCCACTAGATCCGACACCGGAACCTTCGCCTCTGGTCGACGTTGTAAAACGGCTTAGGGTCATGGCCGGTGCGACGGATCAAGTGCGAGGGTGCGTTGATGTCTTGGGACACGGATAGCGAACGCTACCGGCTTCTGATTGACGCGATCACCGACTACGCCATCTACATGCTGGATTCGGACGGCCGCGTGTCCAGCT
>JAHINZ010000459.1 GCA_018895795.1 Alphaproteobacteria bacterium | reverse complement strand
CGGGGCTAGGGGTCCAACGCTAGACCGACATCGCTCCAACGGGAGGGGATTCCAGGGCCTCGCGCAGGGCGGGCTGGCGCGAGCGGCTGACGGGCAGGGGCGCGCCCTCGCTCAGATACAGCCGCCAGCGGTCGCCATCACGCTCCAGCCGTTGCACGTGGGCCAGGTTGGCGATCACCGATCGGTGGACGCGTAGGAAGTTCGCCGGCAATTGGGCCGAAAGCCCGTCCAGGCGAGCGGCGTGCAGCAGGGTGCGGCCGCCGACCAGCCGCAGCTCGACATAGTCGTCAGCCCCCACCACGGCCAGGATCTCGGCGATGGGCGCCAGTTCGACGCCGCGCGCCGAGGCCACCGTCAGGCGGTCGGGACGGCTGGCGGCGCGGGTCAGGGCGGCCTCGCGCCCGCGGTCGTCACGGCCTAGTCGCACCACCTCGACCATCAGCAGCGGCAGCACCAGACTGGCGGCGAGCAGGAAGTAGGAGAAGTCGGCCAGCCATTCAGGGAACCTGAAAGCCAGCGCCAGGAACAGCGCCAGATAGGCCAGGGTCAGCCGCGCGCCGGGAACCCGCAGGCGCACGCCCGCCGCGACCGGCGCGACCGCCAGCGTCACACCCAGGATCAGGGCCCAGACGGTCTTGTAGTCGAAGCCCGGCAGCAGGACCGTGGCGCCGACCACGCCCAGGGCCAGGCCGATCATCAGGCCGCGCGCCTTGGGCAGGTATCGCGTGGCGACATAGGCCACCAGCAGGACCGCGAAGGCGGCCGCTAGTCCCCAGATGGCGCTCATCCGCCAGGCGTGGAGGGGGTAGGGATAGTTGAACAGCGTCCGCAGGCTCTCGACGATGGCCTGCAGGGCCGCAACCCCGGCCATGGCGGCCAGCACCAGACTGGACCCCGTGCGGCGCATGGCGTGGATGACGCCGAAGCCGAACGCCGCCGCCAGCAGGGCGCCCGCCGCCACGAAGGTGACCGCCAGCAATGCGATGCGCTGCGGAAAGGGGTAGGGCAAGACGACCATGGCGCTCATCGGGCGGGCGAAACGCAGGCCGCCGTGGAACGACGACAGGTGCAGCACCAGACTGTTCTCGCCGGTCCGCCAGGCGGTCTCGCGGATCGGAAAGATCGCCTGGTAGCGTCCGGGAACTTCCTCGGACGCCGTGGCGCCGGGTTGGCCGTTGACGCCGAGGGGCCGGCCGTTGAGCCAGGCCTGCGACGACGCGACGCCCGCCAGATAGAGGGCGCGCGGCCGGGGGTCGCTCAAAGCGAAGTTCGGGGCGTCGATGGTTGAACGGATCCAGAGCTCGCGGCCCTGGGGATCGACGAAATCGCGGATCGGACGGCAGTCGCTCAGCACCGGGCCGGCGGGGCTGATCGCGCCCTGGCAGGCCTGCCAGGCGGTGTCCTGGGCCCGCGCCAGGGTCGCGAGGCTCGTCAAGAGGACGGTAAGGAACAGGGTTCGCCACATGGCGACACTCTAGAGCGTCGCTCGCCGAGAAGCGCCACCGTTCGCCGATGAGGCGGCGCCGTTGACCGATGCGGCGTGGCGAACGGCGTCCTCGACGGCTCAGCTGTGGTCATGACCCATGCCTCGCTCAACCGCCGCGCCGTACTCGCCGCCGCCGGCCTCGCCCTTCCTGGCCTCGCCCTTCCCGGCCTGGCGCTCGCCCAGGCCGCCGTTCCGCCGCCGCCGCCCGGCCCCTTCCGCTTCAAGGGTTGGAAGGGCCAGGAGGTCGAGGCTGAACGCGGCTTCTTCGAGGTCCCCGAGGATCGCCGCGATCCGCAGTCGCGAAAGATCCGGCTGAGCTATGTCCGGTTCGCTTCGACGGCGGCCAAACCCGGCCCGCCGATCATCTATCTGGCCGGAGGGCCCGGCGGAACGGCGACGCGGGCGGCGGGCGGGCCGCGCTTTCCGATCTTCATGGCCCTGCGCGAGGTGGCCGACGTCATCGCCTTCGACCAGCGGGGCACGGGCCTGTCCAACGCCATTCCCGAGCGCCCGGCCTCGACGCGCCCGCCGCCGGTGTTCACCCAGGCCGGGCTGACGGCCTATTTCCGCGAGGACTTCCAGAAGGCCTGGGCCGACTGGACCAGGGCGGGCGTGGCGATGAGCGGCTACAACACCGAACAGAACGCCGACGACATCGACGATCTGCGGCGCCACCTGGGCGCGGAAAAGGTCGACCTGTGGGGCATCAGCTACGGCACGCACTTGGCGCTGAGCATGCTCAAGCGGCATGGCGACCGGGTGAACCGCGTGGCCCTGGCCAGCCTGGAGGGCCAGGACCAGACCGTGAAGCGGCCGGCGGCGATCGACGCGCTTCTGCGCCAGGTGGACGGCCTGCTGGACGCCGATCCCGCCGTCCGCGCGGCGATTCCCGACCTGCCGGCCCTGATGCGGCGGGTGCACGCCAGGATGGAGGCGGCGCCGGTGACGATGCCCGCCACGCTGAACGGCGCGCCGGTCGAGCTGAAGCTGGGCGGCTTCGCCATCCAGCTGATGGCGGGCGGGCTGATCGCCAATCCGCAGACCCTGGTCCTGCTGCCGGGACTCTATCTGGCGCTCGACGCCGGCAAGACGGAGGTGTTGGCGCCGTTCATGGGCGAATTCGCGAACATTCCGGGCATAGCGGGCATGCCCGAGGCCACGGATCTGGCGTCGGGGATATCGCCGGGCCGACTGGCCTTGGTGCGACGCGAGGCGAAGACCGCCGTGCTGGGCGAGGCGCTGAACTTCCCGATGCCGCAGCTGCTGGGCGCGGTTCCGGGCGTCGACCTGGGCGAAGACTTTCGAGCGCCCTTCCGCATCGACCACCCCGCCCTGTTGGTCGCCGGGACGTTGGACGGCCGCACGCCGATGTCCGAGCAGGACGAGGTGGCGGCGCAGTTCCGGCGCAAGTCCCGGGTGATCGTCGAGAACGCCGGCCACAATGTCTTCGAGGCCCATCCCGACGTGCAGCCCCTGCTGGTGCGGTTCTTCCGCGGCGAGGCCGTGACCGACACCCGGCTGAGCCTGCCGCCGCCCACGTTCAAGGTGGCGTGACGGGGAGGCCGGCGACGCCGGCCTCCCCGTCCCCCTTACAGGGTGGCGAAATAGTCCAGTTCGGCGTGTTGGCGCGAGGTCTCCAGGGCCATGGCCATGGCGTCCAGGTTCGGCGTTGGGGGTTCGGCGTCTAGGCGCCTTGTCACCAGCGCGCGGGCGCGAAAAGAGTACGGTCATCCTCGCGCCCGGAGTCGCCCTGATGCCCACCACACCCCTGACCCTCGGTCTGGTCGCCCATGATGACCGCAAGGCCGCCCTGGTCGCCTGGCGCCTGGCCCATGCGGCGTTCCTGGCCGACAAGACGCTCTACGCCACGGGCGCCACGGGCGGGCGAATACTCGAGGCCCTGCCGGACCTGAGCCTGACCCGTCTGAAGAGCGGCCCGCTGGGCGGCGATCTTCAGTTGGGCGCCCTGATCGCCGAGGGGCGGTTGGACAGGCTGATCTTCTTCGTCGACCCGCTGTCGCCGCAGCCGCACGATGTCGACGTCAAGGCGCTGATCCGCATCGCGACCCTGGCCAACATCCCGTTCGCCTGCAATCCGGCCACGGCCGACCTGATCGCGACCGGGCTGGCCTAGCCGTCGCCCCTTAGCCCGGGAACTTCAGCAGGTTCGGCTTGGGGATGGCCGCCTTGAAGCCGCCGCGGGTCTTGGCGGTGTCGCGACCGAAATCGGCCCAGGCGTTCAGAAAGCCGGCGGCGGGCGTATGGGCCGCCAGCGGGACCAGGTTCAGCACCGGCCGGGCGGCCACGGCGGCGCGGGCGGCCGCCCAGGCCTCCGGCTCGGCCGTGGCGTAGGCCCCGTCGGGGCTGACCAGTTCGGCCGCCAGGTCGGGGTCGGCCAAATGCAGGGTCACCGCGACGTTCGCGGGATGGTCGGACAGGCTGGCCAAAGCTTCGATCAAGCCGGTCAGGGCCATGCGCGCCAGGCTGGTGCGGCGCTCGCCGCCGGCGACGCCCGCGATCGCCGCGGCGCCGGTCTCACCGTCGATCCGACGCACGAAGGCATAGCCGCCATAGCCGGAATCGGGCCGGCACAGCCCGGTGGTCCAGAGGATGATGGACATGGGAACTCCCGCGATGTGTCGGCGGATCTCTAACCTGTTTCGGCGGCGAGGGCAGGCGAGACGGCCAAATTTCATCCCAGGCGGGCGGGCTGAGCGGAACGAAAAGTAAACAGGACGTTAAATTTGATGGTTAACGTCATCTTCGCATTGATGAACAATGTTCTAACAACGCTGGTTTCCGGCGCGCGGCGACCTCGGCGCTCAGGCAAGAATTGTGCCAATTTGGGCCAGAAATCACCGAAACGACCCGGATCGCCGCACTTTTCTGGGGTGCGCCGACTATTTATGGTTAACGACGCGTAAACACCTATTAACCACTTGTTAAGAGCGCTGGCTCCGGCTTTGCTTCTGAGGCGTTGAAGCCTCGCCGGACGTCCCGGTGTGGCACGGTCCGTGTGCGGAGATGCGCGTCGATGTTTGAATTCGGTCGTGATCTGAAACGTCTGTTCGGTGTTGACGCCGGAGCGGAGTCCAAGTCGGCCTCGTATCGCGAGGGCCTGACCGGCGGCGACACCTCGCTGCTGGAGCTGCTGGACGTGCGGCTGCTGACCAATGAGGCGCGCTCGGCCGATATCGCCGCCGGCCGCATCGGGGCCAAGGATCGCGGCGCACGGCTGCTGGAAGCGGCCGTGGTCTGGCGCGAACTGGCCCGCCGCTCGGGCGACGCGGTCGCCCTGCGCAAGGCCGCCGCCCACGCCGAAGCCGCCGGCAAGATCTTTGAGACGGAGCGCCGGCTCGAAGCCCTGGCCTCGACACGCTGCGAGCAAGCGGTGCTGGCCATCCTGGGCGCCGACCTGTTTGGCGATGAGGGGCTGCACGCCGCGGCGGGCGCCGCCCTGACCCTGGCGCGCACCGCGCCGGGACAGCGCTGCGGCCTGGCCATGGCCCTGGTCGCCGGCCTGGACGGTCGCGCCGGTCTGGCCGAGAACAATATCGATCGCGCCCTGGCGGCGGTGCAGGCCTATGACGCCCCGCTGCGCGCCCTGGCGACCGGCAAGCGCACGGTGGGCGGATCGGCCCGGCTGTTGCTGGCCGAGCAGCGCGCCGCGCGGGTCGAGCTGATCCTGACCTGCGGCGCCCGCCTGAAGGATCGCGCCCTGACCCAGCTGGCCGTCACCGAGGCGACCACGGCCGCCGCGGCCCTCGACCCCGACTTTGAGCCCCTGGCCTGGTCGCGGCTGGAAGGCCTGCGCGGGACGGCCCTGGTTCAGCTGGGCGACCTGGACGGCGAATTGACCCATATCGCCGACGGCGTCGAAGCCTTGACCGCCGCGCTGGAGCCGCTGTCGATGGACCACAGCCCGATGGACTGGGCCCGCGCCCAGGCCGCGCTGGGGGCCGGCCTGCAGGCGATCGGCGAGGCGACCACCTCGGACCGCGCCTTTGAACAGGCGGTCACCTGCTATGATCGCGCCACCCAGGTGCTCAAGGCCCAGCCGTCGCTGGCCCTGCGCGCCGTGGTCGCCAACAATCGGGCGCTCAGCCTGGCGCGCTGCGCCGAGTTGACCGCCGATCTGGCGGTGCTGGACGCCGCCGAAATGGCCTTCAAGACCGAGCTGGCCGCCACGCCGGGCGGCCGCGATCCCGCCTCCTGGGCCGTGGCGCAACTGAATCTGGCCCGGCTCTATGAGGCCCGGGTCGAGATCACCGGCCGCGACGATGGCCGGCTGGACCGGGCGGCCGTGGCCTTGACCTGCGCCTTCGACGTGTTCGCCGAGCTGGGCCTGCGCTCGCTGACCGACCTGGCGGCACAGGGGCTGCAACGCTTGAAGGCGGCCCACGCTCACTGACCCTTATCGGGACACTGGAGGCGGACAGGCCGCCGCATCGAAACAAGGTCGACGTGTCGCGAGGGCGGCGTGATCGGCCAAGACTATCAGGGACGAAATCGTGATTGCTTCGCTTGTTCTCGCCGCCGCTCTGTCCAACATGACGCCGTCCAAGGGGCCTTCGGACCTGCTGATCCCGGCCTCGCAGCCCCGCGAAGCGGTCGCGATCCTCAACTGCCTGGTCACCAACGACGGCCATCTGACCGACTGCACCGTGCAGGGCGAAAGCTCGCCGGAGCTGGGCGTCGGCGACGCGGCCCTGAAGATGGCCGCCCAATTCCAGGTCGACCTGATGGGCCCCGACGGCAAGAGCCGCGCGGGCTCGTTCATCCAGGTGCCGGTGCGGATCCGGATCCGCTAGGGGGCGTGTCCGCTTTCGGTGGGTGAGCTTTGGGCTGCTTTCGACCCTGGGCGGACGTCAGATGCTCCCCCTCTGGGGGAGCTGTCGCGGAGCGACTGAGGGGGCGGCGCCGCCTCGGGTCGTACTTGGCGACGTCTGGATGAGCGCCGAGCCGACCCCCTCCGGCCCTCCGGG
>JAHINZ010000458.1 GCA_018895795.1 Alphaproteobacteria bacterium | reverse complement strand
TGAAGGGCCCGATATCCTCTTCCCCCTGAAAGGGGGAGGAGGACCGCGAAGCGGTCAGGAGGGGGCCCGCGGCGTTGGCGGAGAGGGGCGCCGTTTCTCGCTCACCCCAGCCGATACTCCCGCTCCAGCCGATAGACCGAGCCCTCGCCGCCCAGCCAGCTGGAATAGAGGCCGAACCGATCGACCCGGAACGCCGGCGACCGCAACAGGTTGTTGGCCTGGACCCAGGCCCCGACCTCGGGGACCGACGGTCGCTTCAGATAGGCCAGGGTAACGTGCGGCGTGTAGAGCCGCGCCTCGGGCTTGAGGCCGACTTCCCGCGCCGCCCGCTCATGGGCCTTGGCCAGTCGCCGCAGGTCGGCATTGTCGTCGACCCCGGCCCAGACCGCGTGGATCTCGGCCCCTTCGCCGAAATGCCCGACCCCGGCCAAGATCAGGTCCAAGGCCGGAGCCTCCATCGCCGCCAGGGCTTCATCCAGCTCGGTCGCCACCGGCTCCTGCACATCGCCCAGGAACTTCAAGGTGATGTGAAAGGCCGCCGGCGGCCGCCAGCGCGCGCCCTCGATCCCGTGCTGGCGGGCCAGAAGGCCCTGAGCGATCTCGGCGGGGACGGCGATGGCGGTGAACAGGCGGATCATCAGGGACAAGGATTGGGCTGCATCGCATGCACGGCGTTGACCGCCTTCTCCAGCTCATCGGTCCAGGTCAGGTCAAAGGCGTCGATGGCCGTGGTCAGCTGCGCCATCGAGGTGGCCCCGATGATCGTCGAGGTCACGAACTGCCGGGTGTCGCAGAACTTCAGCGCCAGTTGAGCCGGGTCCAGGCCATGCTGGCCGGCCAGGTCGACATAGGCGCGGATCGCGGCTTCGGCGCCCGGACCCTCATAACGGGCCATGCGGTTATAGAGCGCCTTGCGCGAGCCTGGCGGCAGGGCGCCGTCGAGATACTTGCCGGTCAGGGCGCCCTGGGCCAGCGGTGAATAGGCCAGCAGCCCGACCTGTTCGCGCAGGGCGATCTCGGCCAGGCCGTATTCGAAGGTGCGGTTGGCCAGGTGATAGGCGTTCTGGATGGAGGCGATGCGCGGCAGGCCGAGTTTTTCGCTCTCGGCCAGGAAGCGCATCACGCCCCAGGGGAACTCGTTGGAGACGCCGACGGCCCGCAGGGTTCCCTTCTTCACATGCTTGTCCAGCGCCTCGAGGATGTCGGCGAAGGTCTCGTAGTCCTGCTCGTAATCCTTGAAGGTCTGGCCACCGAACACCCGCACCGGCCGGTCGGGCCAGTGCAGCTGGTAGAGATCCAGATAGTCGGTGTTGAGACGCTTGAGCGAATTTTCCACGGCCTCGTCGATCTGGGCCCGGGTGTGCCGGGTCGAGGCGCCGTCGGCGCGCATCCAGGTCAGGCCGCCGAAGGCGCTGCCGCGACCGGCGACCTTGGAGGCCAGGATGATCTGATCCCGCTTGCCGGTCTTTTGCAGCCACGAGCCGATATGGCGCTCGGTATTGCCCTGGGTCTTCGGATCCGGCGGGCTGGAATACATCTCGGCGGTGTCCCAGAAATTGACGCCGCGCTCGAGCGCGTAGTCCATCTGGGCGTGGGCCTCCGCTTCACTGTTCTGCGAGCCCCAGGTCATGGTGCCCAGGCAGCAGCGCGAGACCCTCACGCCCGTCCGTCCCAGTTCCGAATAGTCCATGCGCGCTCCGACCGTTTTGATTTGCGATGCACCTATTTAAGCGGACCTGCGGCCGTCTCAACAGCCATACCTTGCGCGAAGGCGCGCGGATGCCGATATTCGACAGGCGTCCAAGTTGGGCGCGATGCAATCAAAGGGTTTTCCCGCGATGAACGACCTCAACCGCGGCTACGCGCGCGCGATCCCGGCGGATCGCGCCGATATGTCGGTTGACGCCGGCCTGCGCAGCTTCATGCTCGGCGTCTACAACAAGGTGGCCTTGGGTCTCCTGCTGTCCGCCGGTCTCGCCTATCTGACCAGCGCCTATCAGCCGGTGGCGAGCCTGCTGTATGTCCTGACCCCTGACGGCCGTCTGGCCGGCTTCACTCTGGCCGGCACGATCATCCGCTTCGCGCCGCTGGCGATGATGCTGGTGGCGATGTTCGCCATGAAGAACCCCACGGCCCGCTCCTCCGGCGCGCTGTACTGGGCGCTGGTGGCCTCGATGGGCGCCGGCCTGGGCGTCTGGCTGCTGGCCTATACCCAGGCTTCGGTGGCCTCGACCTTCCTGATCACCGCCATCGCCTTCGGCGGCCTCAGCCTGTTCGGCTACACCACCAAGAAGGACCTGACCGGTTTCGGCAGCTTCCTGATCATGGGCCTGATCGGTCTGGTCCTGGCCTCCTTGGCCCAGATGTTCTTCCGCCTGCCGGGCCTGAGCTTCATTATCAGCATCCTGGGCGTGTTCATCTTCGCCGGCCTGATCGCCTATGACACCCAGCGCCTGAAGACGTCCTATTATCAGATGGGCGGCGACCAGAACTCGATGGCGGTGGCCACCAATTATGGCGCGCTGAACCTGTATCTGAACTTCATCAACCTGTTCCAGTTCCTGCTCAGCATCTTCGGCTCGCGCCGCTAGAGCCTGACCGAACCGATGAGACCAAGCCCCGGCGGTCATCCGCCGGGGCTTTTTCGTGGGCGCGCCTCGACGGGACGGGGACGATGCGCCACGCTGTGACCTGCCATTCACCCGCCGGAGGACGCCATGACCCGCCACTTGATCCTTGCCGGCGCCGGCCTTGTTCTGATCGCGGCCGGCGGCGGCGCGCACGCCCAGACGATCGCCGGACTCAAGCCCTACGCGCTCCCGGCCAAGGTCCCGGCGATGTCGCTGATGCGGGACGGAGCCCTGATGTCGAAAGCCGACATCGCCGTGCCGGTGCTGTACGCCAACGCCCCCGCCCAATTGCCGCGCGGGATCGCCAGGACCTCGGTGGAGCACCGGGCCGCGGCCAACGGCCCCGTGGCCTCGGCCGGCGTGCTGTGCGGGCTCAAGCCCAGCGTCGACTATAGCGGCGCGGGCACGGCGCGCGGCTATGATCCCGACGGCAAGTTCGTCGGCGCCAAGCTGGCCTTCACGTTCTAGAGCGTGATGATTTCAGACAGAACCATCGACCCCAAATTCCGCTCTCCCCGGCGAAAGCCGGGGCCCAGGTTCAGCCTGAGCGTTTGGGGATGACGCGCCTTCCGACCCTGCCGGAATACTCTCGGCTCTGGGTTCGATCTGGGCCCCGGCTTTCGCCGGGGAGAGCGGATTAAGATGATGATTCAACTAAAAATCATCGTGTTCTAGCCACCGCCGTCAGTCCACCACCGAGAACTTGCCCTTCTCGAACAGTTTCAGCACCTGACCCAGCTCATGGCCGCGCTTGAGGATCATGCCGCCCTGGCCGATCACCGCCCAGGCGCCTTGCTTGCGCGCCAGGTCCGGGCGTTTTTCGACGCGATAGAGCGGCGCCTCGGCGGCATGGCGAAAGATCGAAAACACCGCGCAGTCGGACAATCCGGCGATGCCGTAGTCGCGCCATTCGCCGGCGGCGACCATCCGGCCATACAGACGCATCAGCTGATCCAGCTCGCGCCGCTCGAAAAAGGTCACGCCACCGGGCGAGGGGGCGGACGGGAAATGGGAATCCAGCGCCATCGGACGAATCCTAAGCCCAAATCAGCCATCCTGGCGAGCGTGTCGTCACGGCCACGCCGACGTAAAATGCTACAGCCGCGTCACGCGGCGCCGCGAAACGACCTTATTTTAGACCTTCGAGCGCCCGTTTGGGCCGCCATAAATTCAGTGTCGGCTGATCGGACATCCTACGGTCCTGGATCCTGAACAGCCCCCCCAGCCCCCATCGATCGCGGGCCGGTCGGCCGACAGACAACCCCCCTCCGACGAGCCCGCGCGGTATTCCCCCCTATCGCGCGGGCTTTTCGCTGTCTGGGCCTCGGCCACGGCCCCCGTCGCCTTGTCCTTGCCATGTCCCGCCCTGAAACGACCTTTGTTTGACCAATCCAGCGCCCGGTTGGCCCCGCATAAAGCAAGGGTCAGCCGACCGGTTCGGCGCCGGGGCCCTGAACAGCCCCCCCAGCCCTCTCCGGTGTTGCAACCGGTCCGCTGACGATAAGAGCCCAAGACCCCGCGCGGCGTGTCCCCTCTCGCCGCGCGGGTTTTTTTTGCGCCTGGACCGGGGCGTTTCGGGCGGCTTCCGACCGGCGCGGACCGCGCCATCGGATCGCGGAATTGCCTAAGCTCTTGATACAGCGCATTTTAGCCGGCGGATTGAAACAGTCCGGGCGGAACGGGCGCTAGCGTTCGGCGGTTTCCAGGACCCCGATAATCCGGCCGCCCTTGGCCCCCTGGACGATCACGACAGTCTGCAGATCCTCATCGGTCGCCTTGGGCAGGCGATACAGCTTGGGCCGACCCGACCACGGACCCAGCCGGACCAACTCGCGCACCACATTGCGATGCACCAGCGTTTGGCCCTTGTTGTCGCCGCGACGGACGGCGATGTCCTGGCGCCGGGGATCGAACCGCACCATCCAGACCTCGCCCCCGCCCCGCGGGGCGGGGCCCGAGCCGACCGCGACGCGGGTCTGACCGATGAACAGCATGTCGGGCGGGTTGGACGGGGCGTGAGCCGCCGTCTCGACCAGATCCTCGACGGACTCGGCCTTGGCGCCGGAGGCCTGGACGCGTCCCCCCACCACCATCTGGGGCGTGGGCACGTCGCGCAGGGAGAACTTCTTGGCGTAGGCGCGCTGGCGGTCAGCGAAGTCGGGCTTGGCGAAGGTGTCCTTCCAGCCCAGATAATCCCAGTAGTCGACCGAATAGGTCAGGACCAGAACGCCCTCGCGGTCGGCCAGATCGGCGGCCAGCTGATTGGCCTTGCCGCACGACGAGCAGCCTTGCGCCGTGAACAGTTCGACGACAACCGGAGGCTTGGCCCAGGCGGTGGTCGCGACGAGGCCCCAGAGAGCCAAACAGAACAGGGGAAGGGCGGCCTTACGCATTGGGTGGCACTTAAGCCAAGATCACCCCGAATGACCGTTCACGAGGCCGTGAAGGCGGCTTTCTTATCAAAAAGAAAGCCGCCGACAACGATGTCATCCCGCAGGACGCGATCCAGCGGGATGACGATTGTAGCCGATCAGTCGGCCCGGGCCAGGTTGCGCAGCACGTAGTTCAACACGCCGCCGTTCTTGAAGTACTCAAGCTCGGTCGGGGTATCGATCCGGCAACGCACCGGGAAGCGGGCGATGCGACCGTCGGTCGGACGGTACAGCTCGACGATCAGCTGCTTGCGGGGCGACAGGTCCTGCAGGCCGCGGATCGAGACGATCTCCTCGCCGGTCAGTTCCAGCTTCTGCCAGCCGTCCTGGATGAACTGCAGCGGCAGAACGCCCATGCCGACCAGGTTCGAGCGGTGAATGCGCTCGAAGCTTTCGGTGATCACCGCGCGGACGCCCAGCAGCTTGGTGCCCTTGGCGGCCCAGTCACGCGACGAGCCGGTGCCGTATTCCTTGCCGGCGAAGACCACCGAGGGGCGACCCTCTTCCTGGTACTTCATGGCCGCGTCGTAGATCGACATCACCTGGCCCGACGGGAAGTGCTTGGTGACGCCCCCTTCGATGTCCGGGGTGATGCGGTTACGGATGCGGATATTGGCGAAGGTGCCGCGCATCATGACCTGGTGGTTGCCGCGACGGGCGCCGTAACCATTGAAGTCGAGCGGCTGGACGCCGTTGTCGACCAGGTACTGGCCGGCGGGGCTGGAGGTCTTGATCGAACCGGCCGGGCTGATGTGGTCGGTGGTGATCGAGTCGCCGAACACGGCCAGCACGCGGGCTTCCACGATGTCGGTGACCGGCGTCGGGGTCATCGACATGTTGGGGAAGTAGGGCGGGTTCTGGACGTAGGTCGAGTCGCCTTCCCAGGCATAGGTCTGGCCGCCGGTGACCTTGATCCCCTGCCAGTTCTTGTCGCCCTTGAAGACGTCGCCATAGCGGGTGGCGAACATCTTCTCGGTGACCGACTTGCGCTGCAGGACGGCGATGTCTTCGTTCGAGGGCCAGATATCCTTCAGGAAGACGTCATTGCCCTTCTTGTCCTGGCCCAGCGGCTGGGTGGCCAGATCGATCTTCATCGAGCCGGCCAGGGCATAGGCCACCACCAGCGGCGGCGAAGCCAGGTAGTTGGCGCGAACGTCCGGATTGACCCGGCCTTCGAAGTTGCGGTTGCCCGACAGCACGCTGCAGGCGACCAGATCATTGTCGGCGATGGTCTTGCTGATGGCTTCCGGCAGCGGGCCCGAATT
>JAHINZ010000457.1 GCA_018895795.1 Alphaproteobacteria bacterium | reverse complement strand
GCGGTTTATCCCCCTTCAAGTCCGCAAAACCTCAACCCAATCAACGCTCTAAAAATAAAATGAGCGCGCCAATCGTCGGCGCTCAAACCGCCCGCATACTCAATCTCACCTGACAGCACGGGAAGGGCGCACGTACGGCGACCGTTGCGGCTGTCGGGGGTGGTCGAGCGGGACGTGTTCCGTCGGCTTTCGACTTGGGCCCTGTCGGCCCGGTTTGCGAGGCGTGGCCTGTCCCTCCAGGGAAGGCGGGCGCCTCGGATCGGGGTTCAGGATCAAGCCCTCGGCGACGGCCCGGCGGAACGCAACAGGCCTGGGCTGAAATCGCCCAGGCGGTCCAGGGTGCGCCAACACCCTGCCCGTCGGGGGCTGAAATCGGGAGCGGGTTAAAACCCCGCGTCTCGAAGGCTCATCGGATAACGATCACGCGGAGCGTTCGTCTTCGTCGAAACGGTATTCACTACTCCCTCCTCCGGGCGAGGCCCGGACGCTCCGCGACCCTTCCCATCACCATCGCAGCGAAAGCGCGAGGCGGCGAAGCCGTGTCCGCAAGACTTGCCATCAGCGCCCCGCGGGCGTTCAGCTGTGGTTCAGGCCCGCGGCCTAGCTTGGCCGCCTGGAGTTCAACCTGTGGGGATATCAAAATGCGCAAGACCATCAGCCTGATCGCCTTCGGCGTCGCCGCCCTGACCGGCGCGGCCGCCCACGCCCAGGCGCCCAGCTGGAACGGGTCGTATGATGACCCGCCGCGCGGCTCCTATACGCGCTCGTGCCGCGAGATCACCGCCTTCAACGGCCAGGTCTGGGCCCTGTGTCAGTCGGGCGGCGGCCGCTGGACCTGGAGCAGCGCCAGTTCGCGCGATTGCGGCGGCCAAGGGCTGGAGAACCGCGACGGGCGCCTGGCCTGCGCCGGCGGCGGTGGCGGCTATCCCGGCGGCGGTCGCCCCGGCGGCGGGACCTACCGCTCCGACGCGGTGCTGTTCGAACATGCCGGCTATGACGGCGGCGCCTACGAGGTGCGCGGCGACATGCCCGACCTGACCGCCGTCCGGTTCAACGACAAGGCCTCGTCCATCAAGGTGCTGCGCGGTGAGTGGCAGGTGTGTGAAGACATCAACTATCAGGGACGGTGCTGGACCTTTTCGCGCGACGAAGGTCTTTTCGGCCGCGACCTGAACGACCGCATCAGCTCGATCCGCCGCGTGCGCTGAGGGTTTTCCCGCAAACACGGTTGCAGACCGCGCGCCGCTCTTGATGGGCGGCGCGCGCCATGGCTAAGCTGCGCCGTTTTCCCCTGGAGCTTGACTATGCGTAAGATCGTCCTTCTGGCCGCCGCCGCGGCCGCCCTGCTCGTCTCGGCCTGCAACACGATCGAAGGCGTAGGTCGCGACGTCTCCGCGGCCGGCAAGGCGGTCGCCGACACCGCCAAGGACGCCAAGAAATAGCCTGACTTCAGGCGTCCTCTTCGCGGGAGGTCTCAATGGCGATGGCCTGTTTCTCGTGCGGCGCGATCTGCTGATCTGTCGCCTCGCGGGCGGCCTGTTCAGCCCGTGAGGCGGCCGGCGAAGGATCAGGATCGGTTGGACGGGCGGGGTCGGGCTCCGGCATGAACGCCTCATTTTGAGTCTAACGTATTTCAGTAACGCCGAGCTACCACCAGAGTTTCAAACTTCTACGCAAAAATATCACAGCCTTCTCGGAACTAATTCGATGATAGGAAATATCATCTATCTTGCAAAATTTGATGATACCGAAGCTATCTTCAAATAATTAGACTTGAGATTTGGGTGCGTTAATTTTCTTTAGGCAACCGGTGCGGCGCTAGGTCACCCTTTAAAAAGTGGTCGCAAGGGCCCATATAGCTTTCATGTCCAGCCCTTCGTCTCCAAACCTTCTGACCGGTCTCAAGCGTGGCGTGATGCACCGTTGCCCCAACTGCGGCGACGGCAAGCTGTATCGACGTTATCTCAAGGTCGAAGCGGACTGCGAAGTCTGCGGGCATCACCTGGCCGGCTATCCGGCGGATGACGGGCCCGCCTATTTCACCATTCTGATCATCGGCCACCTGTTCGTGGGGCCGCTGCTGCTGTTCCCGTTCATCTGGAAGGCGCCGGTGGGCGTGGTCCTGCCCCTGACCGTCCTGCCGCTGGCCATCTTGACCCTGGTGCTTCTGCCCCGCGTCAAGGGCGCGGTGATCGGCGCGCTGTGGGCGATGAAGCTGCGCAAGGCCGCCGACGTCCCGGAGGCCTGAGACCAGGCCTCCGGGACCTTCACCGGAACCGATAAGCGGCGCCGGACATTCCCTCTCCCGAACACCGCGACCCCGGCGCCAAGGCCGAAGGTCCGGATCCAACGGGAGAGCGGATATGCTCGGCACAATTCTCATCATCATCCTGATCCTGGCGCTGATCGGCGCCCTGCCCACCTGGGGCCACAGCAAGTCCTGGGGCTACTTCCCCAGCGGCGGCCTGGGCCTGATCCTGGTCATCCTGATCGTCCTGGTCCTGATGGGTCGTCTCTGATCGCATCCCCTCGCCCGCCCTCACCGGCGGGCGAGGGCGTCTGACGCTTGCCGTCGACCCGCCTTGGCCTAAGGTGCCCCGCAAGGGTGTTTGATCGGGCGGGGACAACGGAATGACGCGCAGCGCCGAGGCGGCAACGCCTGAACTGACGCCCTTCGCGCGGATGAAGGCCATTCTGGGCGGCTCGGCCGGCAATCTGGTCGAGTGGTACGACTGGTTCGCCTACGCCGCCTTCACCCTGTATTTCGCGCCGCAGTTCTTCCCCAAGGGCGATCAGACCGTTCAGCTGCTGCAGGCTGCGGCGGTGTTCTTCCTGGGCTTCGTGGCCCGGCCGATCGGGGCCTGGCTGATGGGGCTGTATGCCGACCACGCCGGTCGCCGCGCCGCCCTGTCGATCTCGGTGGCCCTGATGTGCGCCGGCGCCCTGATCATCGCCGTGACCCCGGGCTATGCGATCATCGGCCTGTGGGCGCCGGCGATCCTGCTGCTGGCGCGCATCCTCCAAGGCCTGTCGGTCGGCGGCGAATACGGGGCCAGCGCCACCTATATGAGCGAAATGGCCGGCAAGACCCATCGCGGCTTCTGGTCCAGCTTCCACTACGTGACCCTGATCGCCGGCCAGTTGCTGGCCCTGGGCGTGCTGATCATCCTGCAACGCACCCTCGACACGCAAGCGCTCAGCGCCTGGGGCTGGCGGGTGCCGTTCGTGATCGGCGCGATCCTGGCCGTGGTGGTGTTCTGGATCCGCACCGGCCTGGACGAGAGCGTCTCGTACCGCAACGCCAAGGCCGCCGGGGCCGAGAAGGCCCGCACGTCCATGCTGATCCTGCGCCATCCGCGCGAGGCCCTGCTGATCATGGGCCTGACGGCCGGCGGGTCGCTGACCTTCTATGTCTACACCACCTATATGCAGAAGTTTCTGGTCAACACCTCGGGCTTCAGCAAGGCGGTCGCCTCGGAGATCAGCGCGGTGAGCCTGATCGCCTTCCTGCTGCTGCAGCCCGTGGCGGGCTGGCTGTCGGACCGGGTGGGCCGCAAGCCGATGCTGATCCTGGCCTTCGGCGGCGGGGTGCTGACCATCTGGCCGATCATGAACGGCATCGCCCACACCACCTCGGCCGCCACCGCCTTGGTGCTGATCCTGGCCGGCGTCACCTTCCAGTCAGCCTATACTTCGATCAGCGCCGTGGTGAAGGCCGAGCTGTTCCCGGCCCACATCCGCGCCCTGGGCGTGGCCCTGCCCTACGCCCTGGCCAATGTGGTGTTCGGCGGCACCGCCGAGATGGCCGCCCTGGCCTTCAAGTCCTCCGGGATCGAAAGCG
>JAHINZ010000456.1 GCA_018895795.1 Alphaproteobacteria bacterium | reverse complement strand
TGACGAACAGATAGGCGCCCCAGTCGGGACCCTCGACGCCGCCGCGCAGGTTGGCGTAGCCGTAGTCGCCTTGCTTCTCATAATAGACGTAGGTCGGACGGAACTGCGACGCGGACTCGCCGACATAGGCGTAGTCGGCGCGCAGCAGGCCGTTGAGGTCGCTGTTGATCGGCCAGGCGTACTCGGCCGCGGCCGAGCCGCTGAACTTGGCCACATTGGGGAACTCGTCGCCGCGAAGACCGGTCGAGCCGGTGATCAGGACGGCCGAATTGGCCTGGTTCTCGGTCAGCTTGGCGTCGACGACGGCGGCCGTGGCGTTCAGCGTCAGGCCGCGGATCGGACGGGCGATCGCCTCGATCTCGAAGCCCTTGATCTTGGCCGTGCCGGCATTGGTCAGGTAACCGAAGGCGCCGTTGGCGCTGGTCGCCGAGATCTGCATATTGCTCCAGTCGATCTGGTATGCGGCGGCGTTGACGGTAAGGCGATGGTCGAACCATTGGCTCTTCACGCCCGCTTCGTAGTTCCACAGGCTGTCGGGACCATAGGCCAGCAGGGCCGAGGCCAGGCCGGGGACATTGTTGGCGCCGCCCGGACGGAAGCCCTTGGCCGCCAGGCCATAGACCATGACGTCCGGCGTGACCTGATAGCTGACATTGAACTTGCTGACCCAACCGTCGGCGCTGGCGTCGACCTGGGCGGCCGGACCGACATAGGATTGGGTGATGAAGTTGCTGATCAGCACCTTGCCCGAGACGGTCTTGTCGTACTTGAAGCGACGGAGGCCGCCGGTCAGGCTCAGTTTCGAGATCGGCTTGTAGGTGACTTCGCCGAAGAAGGCGGTCTGCTTGGTCTCGGTGCCGACGTGGCGCCAGGCGGTCAGGTCGCTGGCGTTGATGTTGCCGGCGGCGTCGGCCTTGGCGACCTGGCTCTCGATATAGTCCGAGCGGTTTTCGTAATAGACGCCCGCGGTCCAGTCGATCTTGTCGCCGAACAGCGCGCCGTTCATCCGCAACTCGTGATTCCACGAGGTCAGGCCCATGGGCTGATAGAGCGCGCCGGGGATGCGGCTATCGGCATAGGCGGTGAAGGCCGTCATCTGCGCGGGGGTGCAGGCGGGGTTGGTCGAGCCCGTCGCGGCTGGGCCGCCGGCGACATAGTTGCGGCACGACGTGGCGTTGGCGCGGTTGGCCGACAGGGTCGGCGAATAGTCCGAGTTCCGCAGCAGCGACCACTTGTAATAGGAGGAGGTGCCGGTGAGGGTCGCGAAGTCCAGCTCCCACTTCCCCGTCAGATTGTAGACCTGCAGGCTGTCCTCGGTGGGGGCGATGACCCGGGCGGCGGTCGAATAGGCCTTGGCGCCGAGCGCCGGATACCAGCTGTTCTGGCCGTCCAGGGTGGTCTTCTGGAACAGGCCCGAGGCGTTGAGGGTGATCTTGTCGGTGGGCGTGAAGCCCAGCATCAGACGGCCGCCGGTCGAGTGCTGGTCGTTGATGTCCTTCTTGTTGAGCAGGACGTCGTCGACATAGCCGCCTTGCTCGGCTTCATACAGCACGACGCGGGCGGCCAGCTTGTCCTGGATCAGCGGCACATTGACCATGCCCTTGACCGAATAGCCCGGACCACCGTCCTTGGTGGCCGTGCCCTGAGCCTCGACCGCCCCGGTATACTGGGTGCTGTCGGGCTTGTTGAGGATCACCCGCAGCGTGCCGCCCATCGAGCCGGAGCCGTACAGCGTGCCTTGCGGGCCGCGCAGCACTTCGACGCGCTCGACGTCGAACAGGTTGACGTCGGCGCTGGTCGAGCTGGCGTCAGCGGTGGTGCCGGCCGGACCGGTCAGCGGGGTTTCGTCGTAATAGAGGCCGACCGTGGCCTCGCCGGCGCTGCGCACGCCGCGCAGGGTCACGCGGCGGCTGGTGGGCGAGTTGCCTTCGACCTGCAGGTTCGGAACGGTGCGGAAATAGTCCTGGATGCCCGACGCGCCCAGGGCCTGCAGCGACCGTTCGGTGACGGCGCTGATGCTGATCGGCGTAGTCTGGATCGTGGTCGAGCGCTTCAGCGCGGTGACGACGATTTCCTCGATGCTGTCGGCGGGTTGGGCGGCGGCGGCGTTCTGGGCGAAGGCCTGGCCCGCGCTCAGGGAGGTCAGGGCGGTCGCGCCTAGGGCTAGGGCCTTCAGGCCCCGAAACTGCAAGTTCATGATTATCCCCTTTTCAACCGCTCGCTGGCGGCCTGTAGGGTCAGACGCAACGCGGACACCCCCGCTCACCCTTTCGGCCAAAAAATGGGTGAAAGCCGATCAGTAGCGCCGCTCGAGGGTCAAGCGAACCGTGCGGGGCGCCGCGCCGAAATATTCGACCGGACCCGAGGTGTTGCGCGCCGCCGAGCCGCGGCCTGCCCGATCCAGAATGTTGTCCACAGTCAGGTCGAGCGCCCATCGGGCGTGCTGCAGTCCGGCGGTCAGGCCGAACGTCGCATAGCCGCCCATCTTCAGATAGTCGGCGTTGCTGATGTTGAACGCCGAGCGGGCGCCGCCCGAATAGGCCGCGTCGAGCCGCAGGCGCCCATCGACGGCGTCGGTCAGCGTCCATTTGCGTTCCAGAGACGCCGCGCCAGCGAACCGCGGCACCATCGGCAGGCGATCGCCCTTCCGTCCCAGGCCGATGGCGGTGTTGCTCAGCTGGTCGGCGGTCAGGCGCGCGTCGGTCAGGGTGGCGCTGGCGATCAGGTCCCAGCCGGCCAGACGGCGCGCGGTCAGCTCGCTCTCCAGGCCCCGGATGCGACTGGCCCCGATATTGGTCAGGAACGAGAAGGCCTTGTTCTGGGTCTGGGCGCTGTACTGCATGTCGCGCCAGTCGATCTGGTAGAGCGCGAGATTGGCCGTGAAGCGCCGCTCCGCCCACTGGCTTTTGAGGCCGACCTCGTAATTGGTCAGCCGGTCCGAGCGGTAGAGCGCCAGATTGTCGGCCAGGCCGGGCACGACATTGACGCCGCCGGGCCGAAACCCTTGCGAGACCTGGGCGTAGCCAAAGACGTCCGGGGTGATCTGTCGGCTCGCCAGGGCCTTCAGGCTCCAGCCGCTTTCGGGCGTGCGCGCATCAATTGAATAGCCCGTCCATGTGCCCGAAACCGCGTTGGGGATCTGCACCGCGCCCCGGTCGCGCTTGACGTAGTCGAACCGGCGCGCGCCCAGGGTCAGCCGCGTGTCGGGTCGCGGATCGTAGGACAGCTCGCCGAAGATCGCGCTCTGGCGCAGGTGGTTGTCGATGTCGCGCCGACCGATCAGAACCGGGTTCGCGGGCAGAGCGCCGGTCAGTGGATCCACATGCGGCACCTGGCTGTCGATGTGGTCGCCGCGAACCTCGCTGTAGAGGCCCACGGTCCAGTTTATCGGGGTGTCGCGAACCGACGAGGCCCGCACCTCCTGGGTCGAGGCCTTCAGGTCGGCCGGCTGGTTGAGGATCGCCGGATAGACGCTGTCGACATAGGTCGAATAGCCCTGCAACTGGCGGCTGTCGCACGGCGCGCTGATCGAGAAATAGCGCATGCAACTGGCCGGATTGGCGCGCTCGCCGATCAGCACGCCGCTGTAGTCGGAGCGCCGGGTCAGCCGCCAGCGATACCAGGACGAGGTCGCCGTCACGTCGACGAGGTCTCCAGTCCAGCGCAAGGTGGCGCTGGCCAGGCCGATATCGCCGTCGAACGGCGCGCGGGCGGCGTGCGCCGTTCGCCAGCGGCCGGCGGTGTCGTTCCAGGCCGGCAGATCGTCGCGATGGGTGATCTGGGCGGCGCCCGACAGCAGCAGGGAGACCCGCCGGCTGGGCTCCCATCGCAGGCCCAGCCGTGCGCCGCTGACCCGCGCGGCGTCGACGTCCGACAGGCCCAACCGGACATTGTCGATGACGCCGGGCGTCCTCTGGTCATAGACGGTCAGGCGGGCGGCCAGGGTGTCGGGCGCCAGGGCCAGGTTGAGCGCCGCCGTAACGCCGCCGGTCTGGCCGCCGTGGCGGGCGCTGACGACAGTGGCGCTGGCGAAGGCCGAGGTGTCGTTGAAATCGGGGCGCTTGAACAGGATCCGCAGCGCGCCGCCCATGGATCCCGAGCCATACAGCGTGCCCTGCGGGCCGCGCAGCAACTCGATCCGGTCGACATCGACCAGGGCCAGTTCCGGCGCCATGACGCCGGGGTCGGCGGTGGTGCCGACCGGGCCGGTCATCGAGGTCTCGTCGTAATAGAGGCCCGTGGTCGCCTCGCCGGCCCCGTAGACTCCGCGCAGCACCAGCCGGCGACCGAAGGCGGTGGAGACCAGTTTCAGCCCGGGCAGCAGGGGCGAGGCATGCTCCAGGTCGACCACGCCCAGGCGGCTCAGTTGCTCGCCGCTGACCGCCGTCATGCTGATGGGCGTGCGCTGAATCGGCGAGGAGCGCTTCAGCGCCGTGACGATGACGGACTCGAGCGCGGCGGGCGGCGCGGGGGCCGCCGGCCGCGGGGAGGGCGCGACGGGCGCGAGGACGGGCGGGGCGGGCACGATCAGGAAGCTGCGGCCCTCGATGCGCACATCCAGACCCGAGCCGGCCAACAGGCGGGTCAGGGCCTCTTCGGCGGTGAAGGCGCCGTCCAGGGCCGGACTGCGCTTGCCGCGGGCGATGGCGGACGAGAACAGGATGTTGCGATTGCTCTGCAGGGCCAGTCGATTGAGCGCCTGACCCAGAGGCTGGGGTGAAATGTCGAAACGGAATGCCGGGCCGGCGCGCGCGGCCTGAGCCTGAGCCGGCGGCGGCGCCAGGGCCATGACGCAGGTCGTGCAGACCAGGGCCAAGGCGGCGCCACGTCCCGCCGACGCTCCCGACCAGCTAACCCCCGACACAGCGACTATCGACCTCCATCAGCGCCGCACGATCGCACGTCGTGAGGGACGCGGACCATGCCCTAGCCTTTCGCGCAGCCCTTCTCCGGGGTGCGTTTGGACCCTGCAAGATCGCGTGTTGCATATCCAATAGGCAACAGGCCAGCGGTTGCGTGTGTCGCGCCATGCATCGACCACCCCGCTTGACAGCGGCCCGAAGCCGCCGTCACCTCAGCGTCATAAGACGTTGGGGTGGCCAGAATGATGCGTATCGGCAAGGCGGCTCCGCCTCCAGAGGGTGGTTACACCCTCGTGGAACGTGGCGCGCGCTTCACGCCGGCGTTGCGCGCGTTCTTCTCGCGCCGGGCGCATCAGAACGACGTCGAGGACCTGGTTCAGGAGGTTCTGCTCCGTATCCAGAAGCGTCAGCCCGCGCCGGTCGTCAACAATGTCGAGGGCTATCTCTTCGAGGTCGCGGCCAATGTGCTGATCGATCGCGGCCGCCGCGATCGCACGCGTCGCCGGTCCGATCACTGCGAATTTCAAGACATTCATCATCCCGTTGATGAAATGTCGCCGGAGCGCGTCTTACAAGGACGCGAACAGATGGCGCGGGCGATGGCGGCTCTCAAGGAGCTGCCTGAGCGGACACGACGGGTTTTCATCCTCGTGCGCTTCGAGGAGATGAGCTACAAGCTCGTCGCCCAGCGCATGGGTGTCTCCGTCAGCGCTGTCGAGAAACATGTGATGAAGGCGCTGCGTCACTTGCACGCGCGTCTGCGGGACCAGGATGACGTCGACAACGCCGGGCAACGAGATACACGACGACCCGGATAGCGCCGCGGCCGCATGGTTCGCGCGCCTGCAGGGGGACAACATCCTGGCGGAAGATCGCCGGGCCTTCGAGCGCTGGCTGAACCGCGATCCTCGCCATGCCGACGCGTGGGATCATGTCACGACCACCTGGAACAATCTGACCCTGCTGGAGGCCGATCCCGCCCTTGCCGCCCTGCGCGCCGAGGCGCTCGGCGCGGGCGTCGCTTCGCCGCGCGGGATGAACCGCCGGGCCGTCGGCGTCCTGGCGGCGGCGGGCGTCGTCGCCGCGGTCGGCGCGGCGATCTTCGGCCGCCGCCTGTTGCCGATCCTGAGCGCCGCCGAGCCCAGCGCCGAGGATCCCGTCTTCACCACGGCGGTCGGCGAACAGTCGACCTTCCGTCTGGCCGATAATTCCGTCGTCACGCTGAGCACCGACTCCGCCGTGCGGGTCGATCACTGGAAAAGTGAGCGGCGTCTGACCCTATTGCGCGGCCAGGCCTTCTTCGAGGTGGCCAAGGATCCGTCGCGTCCGTTCGTGGTCGCGGCGGGCGACAAGCGAGTGACCGCGGTCGGCACGGCCTTCGACGTGCGGATGGAGCCCGGCAAGCTGTCGGTGACCCTGGTGGAGGGCCGCGTGCGGATCGCGGGGCCGTCACCGAGGGGAAATCGCACGATCGAGATGTCGGCCGGGTCGCGGTTCGTCGCGGCCACGGCCGCCGACTGGGTGGTCGCCGCCGTCGATACGGCCAAGGAGTCCAGCTGGCTGCAAGGCCGGCTGGTGTTCGACGGCGAACCGCTGTCGGACGTGGTCGACGAGATGAACCGTTTTTCGCAGCGCAAGCTGTGGATCGCCGATCCGCGCGTCGGCGCGACGCCGGTCAGCGGCGTGTTCAAGACCGGTCAGCTCGACGCCTTCGTGGCGGCGCTGCGGACCTATGGCCTGGCCGATGTCGGCCGCGAGGACGACAAGCAGGTCGAGCTGATCCGCCCGCGCGGCTAGGCGCTCTGGCCTTCCGAGCGCGCCCGGACGCTTGTTTTCAACAATCAGCAAATTTTTCGATACGCCCCGGTGAGGGGCGAGCGATCCCGTGCGTCTTAACTGGGAGCGCCGGTTCTCGGCGACGTGTCTTTGTTCACCCGGGATCCTGTCTCCATGAAGCTCTCCCCCCTGAAGGTCGCCCTGCTGTCAGCCGCCATGTCTGCGGGCCTCTTCGTGACCCAGGCCTACGCCGCGCCGCTGAAGGCCGCTGATCGCGCCATGATCCTGAAGGCCGTCGACGCCGACGCGCCGCAGATCCAGGATGCGGCCATGAAGATCTGGGGCTTCGCGGAGGTGGGCTACCAGGAGGTCAAGAGCTCGACCGTCCTGCAGGATCAGCTGAAGGCCGCCGGCTTCGACGTGAAGCCTGGCGTGGCCGGCATGCCCACCGCGTTCCTGGCCAGCTTCAAGAACGGCCCCGGCCCGGTGGTGGCCATCCTGGCCGAGTTCGACGCCCTGCCTGGCCTGGCCCAGACCGCCGATCCGGTGAAGACCGGCATTCCCGGCCAGGTCGCCGGCCACGGCTGTGGCCACAACCTGTTCGGCGCGGCCTCGGTCGGCGCGGCGGTTTCGCTCAAGGCGTGGATGGTCAAGAACAACATCAAGGGCGAACTGCGCGTCTACGGCTCGCCGGCGGAAGAGGGCGGTTCGGGCAAGGTCTATCTGGTGCGTGACGGCCTGTTCAACGATGTCGACGTGACTCTGCACTGGCACCCGGCCAACGAGAATTCCGCCGTGCAGGGCGTGTCGATGGCCAATATCAGCGGCAAGTTCCGCTTCTATGGCGTTTCCGCCCATGCCGCCGCGGCGCCGGAAAAAGGCCGCTCGGCTCTGGACGGCGTCGAGGTCATGGACGTCGCCGCCAACTTCCTGCGCGAGCATGTGCCGGACATGACCCGCATCCACTATGTGATCACCGGCGGCGGCACTGCGCCGAACGTCGTGCCGGCTTTCGCCGAAGTCTATTACTACGTCCGTCACCCCGATCCGGCCGTGGTCAAGGACGTCTGGGCGCGCCTGGAAAAGGCTTCGCAAGGCGCGGCCCTGGCGACCGGCACCACCGTCAAGACCGAGATCACCGGCGGCGTCTACGCCATGCTGCCCAATGACACCCTGGGCAAGGTGATGGACGCCAGCCTGCGCACGGTCGGCGGCATCACCTGGACCCCCGAGGAGCAGGCCTTCGCCCGGAAGATGCAGGAGTCCCTGCCGGGCTCGCCGTCGATCGACACCGTCAAGAGCATCACGCCCTACAAGGTCGAGATGGAAGGCGGCGGCGGCTCGACCGACGTGTCCGACATCAGCTGGGTGACGCCGACCGTCGGCCTGGGCACCGCGACCTTCGTTCCCGGCTCTGCGGGCCACAGCTGGCAGAACGTCGCCGCGGCGGGGTCGTCGATCGGGGTCAAGGGCGCGGTCAACGCGGCCAAGACCCTGGCCCTGACCGGGGCGGACCTGTTCTCCAACCCTGACACCATCAAGAAGGCCAAGGCCGAGCTCGACGCCCGTCGGGGTCCCGACTTCGCCTACAAGGCCATGCTGGGCGATCGCCCGCCGGCCCTCGACTACCGCAAGCCCAGCGCCGGCGGTCAAGAATAACGATCGCCGCCCCCCGGCGATCGTTTAGCGGCCGGCGCCCATCCTCCTCCCACCACGGCGCCGGCCGCGCCACCATCCAGCAGACAACGGATCCTTTCATGGCGCAGGCCGTCACCATCACTCTGGAGCATTTCGAGCGACTGAAGGTCGCCTTGCCGGCCATCACGCGCGAGCACCTGTTCGACGTGTACGGCATCAGCGAGACCACCTGGGGCAAGCTGCGCAGGGGCGAGCCGGTCAAGCTCAGCACCTTGCAGCGGGTCCAGATGCGCTACGATCGTCTTCGTGCGACTCTGGCCCAGGCGGCCTGAGGGGCGGATGGAGGGCCAGAAAAGCCCGTCATCGACCCAGCTGAGCGGTTCAGTCGCTTTCCACGCCAGGACGAAAGCCCGGCGCGCCGAGTGACGGGTCATCGGGGACCGCTTAAGGTTTCCCCCGGCAGTCACGGTCAAATTGGTAGGGCGATTGAGGCCTCTGTGAGGCTGCCGGCCCGCGCCACGATCCTCTGGCGAAGATCCAGATCCGACACAGCCGGACTATTTGCGCCGTCTTTCGGTCACTCGCCGTCGCGCTGCCGCTTGGCGGCCCTTCCAGTGCCTGACATAGGGCTCGGCGAAGGTCCAGATGAGCGCCGCCGCCAGGATCGCGATGATCGGAATCGCCAACTTCAGGCTCACAGGCGTCTCCCCAGGCATGTTTTTTTTGGATGTTAGCGCCTCGATGCGACGAGGCGAAGCCCCAAGTCCGGCCGGGAAAATAAGCATCCCGGCCAGAGAGGGGCGTCAACGGTTTGGGGGAACCGCCGACCCCACGGATGTGCGACTCCGCGCGCCGGCTCGCAAGAGCTTGGCGAATATGTCGCAGCCGTCCGCGCGCCGCCGGCCGTAAAACCACGTACAGTTAACGGCTGGCGGTCATAGTGAGCTGTCGCCCCGGCGACGCGTTCCATTGCAAGGGCCTGTTGGCTATGAGTTTGACATCGCAATCTGGCGAACCGCTCCTGGACCGGGACGTCGCGGACGCGAGCGCGGATTCCGATCTCGCCAATTTCTTCGAGGTTTCCCTCGATCTGCTGTGCATTCGCGACATGGCCCGCCGGTTCACCCGGGTGAACCGCACCTGGGAAACGGTGCTGGGCTATTCGATGGCGGATCTGGAGGGCGGCGAGATGCTGCTTCTGGTGCATCCCGACGATCAGGAGGCCACCCGCGGCCACATGGTGCGGATGGAGCAGGAGAACGAGGTCAAAGGTTTCATCAATCGCTATCGCCATCGCGACGGCCACTATCGGCACCTGGAATGGCGAGCCCGCCGGGTCGGCGATCGGGTGTTCGGGGTCGCGCGCGATGTGACCGAACGCCTCGCGGCCTCGGCGGAGATCGCGGCGGCGAAACTGGCCGCCGAAGCCGCCAATCAGGCCAAGACCGACTTTCTGGCCAATATGAGCCATGAGATCCGCACGCCGCTCAACGGGGTGATCGGCGTCGCCGCCGCCCTGGGTCAGACCGACCTGACGCCGGCCCAGCGCGAGATGGTGGACTTGATCCAGACCTCCGGCGTGATGCTTGAGAGGCTGGTCTCCGATGTCTTGGACATTTCGAAGATCGAGGCCGGACAGGTGCGGCTCGAGGCGCGGTCGTTCGCCTTGCGCGACGAATTGGACGGCGTTCTGTTCCTCAGTCGGCTGCGGGCCCAGGGCAAGGGTCTGGACTTCACGGTCGACTACGCGCCCGACGCCGACGGCGAGTTCCTAGGCGATATCACCCGGATTAAGCAGGTGCTGGGCAATCTGCTGACCAATGCCGTGAAGTTCACGAGCCAGGGCTGCGTCCAGACGCGGATAGGGCTCACCCCGTCCGAAGCGGCGGACTCGCCCGCCTGGCTGACGATCGAGGTCGAGGACACCGGCTGCGGTTTTGGTCCAGAGTTTAGCCAGGCCCTGTTCAGCCGCTTCAGTCAGGCCGACGCCACCATCACCCGCCGCTTTGGCGGTTCGGGCCTGGGCCTGTCGATCTGCAAGTCGTTGGTCGAGATGATGGGCGGCCAGATCACCGCGCGCTCGGAACCGGGGCGCGGCAGCCTGTTCCAGGTGGTCCTACCGCTCCGATCCCGCGACCAGGCCGGGATGTCCGGGAGCCCCGCCCGGAGCGCGCCGGCGCCGAGCATCGGTCAACGGACCCTGCGCGTGCTGCTCGCCGAGGACCACGCGATCAATCAGAGGGTCGTTCAGCTGATCCTGGCGCCTTTCGGCGCCGAGGTGACGACTGTCGAGGACGGGGCTCAGGCCCTGGAAGCCTTCAAGGCCGAGGCGTTCGACGTGGTGCTGATGGACATGCAGATGCCGGTGATGGACGGTCTGGCCGCCACGCGGGCGATCCGCGACCACGAGTCCGGCCACGCGGGCGGTGCGCGCACGCCGATCATCATGCTGAGCGCCAACGCCCTGGTCGAACACCGACAGGACGCCCTGCTGGCCGGCGCCGACGCGCATATCGCCAAGCCTATCACCGCCGTCGGCCTGATCGCCGGGATCACCGAAACGCTGAACGCCCAAGCCCCGGCCGACGCCCCGTTGGGGCCGCCCGAAGCCTGATCGCCCGGCGACCGGGCGGAGCTAGAGGACGCCGACGGCGACGGCGCGCGGCGCCGCGAGGGCCAGGCGGTTGCGGGCCGGATACAGGAACGGTGCGGCGCTGATCTCGAACTCGTCGCCGACCCGGGTCTGGAAGCCTTCCGAGAAGGAGAGGGTGGCCGTGCCGAAGAAGTGGACATGCACGTCGCCCGGCCGGCGGAACAGATCGTACTTGAAGTGGTGATGTTCCAGATTGGCGATGGCGTGAGACATGTTGGCCTCGCCGGTCAGGAACGGCTTTTCCCAGATCACGGCGCCGTCGCGCAGGATCCGGCTGGCCCCGCGTACGTCGGCCGGCAGGGGGCCGGTCAGCAGTTCCGGGCCCAGGGCCGCCTGGCGTAGCTTGGAGTGGGCCAGCCACAGATAGTTGCCCCGTTCGATGAGGTGATCGGAGAACTCATTGGCCAGGCAGAAGCCCAGGCGATGGGGCGTTCCGTCCGGCCCGATCAGGTAGACGCCGGCGATCTCGGGCTCTTCGCCGCCGTCCTGAGCGAAGGCGGGCGAGGTCAACGGCGCGCCGGGGGCGACCAGGTGCGCGCCGTCGCCCTTGTAGAACCACTCCGGCTGGACCCCAACCGCGCCGTCGACGGGCTTGCCGCCGTCCACGCCCATCAGGAACATGCGCATAGAGTCGGTGAGCGGGGCGCCGGTCCCCTGTTGGCCGGCCAGGGCGGCCTTGTGCATCTTGTCGCGCCCCTCCGCCGAGCCGAGGTGGGTCAGGCCGGTGCCGGTCAGGATCAGGTGAGCGGGGTCGGGATGGTCGATCGGCGCCAGGACCCGGCCTTCCGCCAGGGCGGCGGCGATATCGATCTCGTCGCCCCAGGGGCGCGACTGCGCCGCTTCGGCCAGGGTGGCGCCGGCCCGCAGCGCGGCGGCGGCGAGCTCGAGCACGGTGTCGGCCCCGTCGACGCGACGCGCCAGACCGGCGTCATTGACCGCCGCGAGGATGCGCGCGCCGCTGTGTTCCTCAAGTTGCACGAACCGCAGCACCATGGCGCTCGCCTCTTTCCGACCGTTTGGTAATTAGTCGGACAAATAGCGATCCTGTGGGGGCTGTCAAACCCGGACGCCGTTTGAAAAACCTTGTCCCCACACGAGCGTGCTCGCTAGTGTTCCCGCGCGTCTGGATCGACGGACCGGGTTCATCCCGGCCGCCGGTCGGACCGGAAGCGGAGCGCGCGTGCGGAAAAAGACCGGCAAGGCCATGGACGGCGATCTGGCGCGTGACGGCGGCTCGTCCAGCCGGATCCACGGCTCGATCGCGCGCACGCTCGGCGTCGCCATTGTCTCTGGCCAGTACGCGCCCGGCGACATCCTCAACAACGAGATCGACGCCAGCGAGCAGCTGAAGGTCTCCCGCAGCGCCTATCGGGAGGCGATCCGGATCCTGGCGGCCAAGGGGCTGGTCGAAAGCCGACCCAAGACCGGCACCCGCGTCAGTCCCCGCCATCGGTGGAGCCTTCTGGATCCCGAGGTCCTGGCCTGGCTGTTCGAGTCCGAGCCGACCGAAGACTTCCTCAAGGGTCTTTTTGAACTGCGGATGATCGTCGAGCCCGCCGCCGCGGCGCTGGCGGCCGAGCGGCGCGATGACGCGCTGTTGGAACGGATGCGCAAGGCGTTGATCCAGATGGAGCACGAAACCCTGGCCACCGAGGCGGGCCAGGCCGCCGATCGCGATTTCCACGACGCCGTGCTGGAGGCCACCGGCAACGCACCGCTGTTCACCCTCAGCAGCGGCATCGGGGCGGCGGTGCGCTGGACGACGATCTTCAAGCAGCGCAAGCGTGAGTTGCCACGGGATCCGATGCCCGACCACTGGAAGGTGTTCGACGCGATCGCCGCCGGCCGTCCTGACCAGGCGCGCCTGGCGATGGAGCGGCTGGTCGGTCTGGCGCTGGAGGACACGCGCGCCTCGCTCGCGCACCAGGATTAGGCGCGTCCCACCGCGGATCTGCGACCGCCCGACACGGGTCATCGCCCGTCCTGAGGCCTGAAATTCCACCGCCCACCGCCGGCACCGGTCCGGACGGGTCGGCGTTGACGACCGTCGAGGTGGGGTATAGTCAGACAATTGAACGGTCGCAAAACCCATGGATCAACCGTCGGTCCGCCCGCGGGCGGGGCCATCGTCCGATCCCGCGTCCGCGCCTTCGGATGTCTTTGCCCAAGGATCATCATGAGCTCCGCCACTGTTCCGCCCCGCGCTCTTCGCTCGCGCGCCTGGTTCGACAATCCAGACAATGCGGACATGACGGCGCTGTATCTGGAACGCTATCTGAACTTCGGCCTGTCGCTGGACGAACTGCAATCGGGCAAGCCGATCATCGGCATCGCCCAGACCGGCAGCGACCTGTCGCCGTGCAACCGCCACCACCTGGTGCTGGCCGAACGGGTGCGCGAGGGCATCCGCACCGCCGGCGGCATCGCCCTGGAATTCCCGGTCCACCCGATCCAGGAGACCGGCAAGCGGCCGACCGCGGGCCTGGACCGCAACCTGGCCTATCTGGGTCTGGTCGAAATCCTCTACGGCTATCCGATCGACGGCGTGGTGCTGACCATCGGTTGCGACAAGACCACCCCGGCCTGTCTGATGGCCGCCGCGACCGTCAACATTCCCGCTATCGCCTTGTCGGTGGGCCCGATGCTGAACGGCTGGTTCAAGGGCGAGCGGACCGGTTCGGGGACCATCGTCTGGAAGGCGCGCGAAATGCTGGCCTCGGGCGAGATCGACAAGGCCGGCTTTATCAAGCTGGTGGCCAGTTCCGCGCCCTCGACCGGCTATTGCAACACCATGGGCACCGCGACGACCATGAACTCGCTGACCGAGGCCCTGGGCATGTCCTTGACCGGTTCGGCGGCCATTCCCGCGCCCTATCGCGACCGCCAGCAGAACGCCTATGAGACCGGCCTGCGGATCGTCGAGCTGGTGGCGCAGGACATCAAGCCGTCCGACATCCTGACCCGCGACGCCTTCCTCAACGCCGTGGTCGTCAATTCGGCGATCGGCGGCTCGACCAATGCGCCGATCCATCTGAACGCCCTGGCCCGTCACATCGGTGTCGAACTGACCCTCGACGACTGGCAGGCCCAGGGGCAGGACGTGCCTTTGCTGGTCAATCTGCAGCCGGCCGGCGACTATCTGGGCGAGGACTATTACCGGGCTGGCGGGGTGCCGGCCGTCGTCAACCAGCTGATGGGCCAGGGCCTGATCCGCGAGGACGCGATGACCGTGTCCGGCCAGACCCTGGGCCAGGCTTGCCGGGGCGTGGCGATCGAGGACGAGGCGGTGATCCGGCCCTTTGATCGGCCGCTTGTCGAGCGCGCCGGCTTCGTGGTCATGCGCGGCAATCTGTTCAACGCGGCGATCATGAAGACCAGCGTGATCAACGCCGAGTTCCGCGACCGCTATCTGTCCAACCCCGACGATCCCGACGCCTTCGAGGGCGACGCCGTGGTGTTCGACGGCCCCGAGGATTATCACGCGCGGATCGACGATCCGGCGCTGGACGTCACCGAACACAGCGTGCTGTTCATGCGCGGGGTCGGCCCGATCGGCTATCCGGGCTCCGCCGAGGTCGTCAATATGCGGGCGCCGGACTATCTGATCAAACGCGGCATTCGCCAGCTGCCTTGTCTGGGCGACGGCCGGCAGTCGGGCACCTCGGGCTCGCCCTCGATCCTCAACGCCTCGCCCGAGGCCGCCGCCGGGGGCGGCCTGGCCCTGCTGAAGACGGGTGACCGGGTGCGCGTCGATCTGCGCAAGGCGCGGGTGGACGTGCTGATCACCCCGCAGGAGATCGCCGCGCGCCGCGCGGCTCTGGAGGCGGCCGGCGGCTATGCCTATCCGGAAAGCCAGACGCCCTGGCAGGAGATCCAGCGCGGCCTCACCGGCCAGATGGACACCGGGGCGGTGCTGGAGCCGGCGATCAAATATCAGCGCATCGCCCAGACCAAGGGCCTGCCTCGCGACAATCACTGAACGACGCGCCGGAAATCGGCCGCTCCTGGGAGGAACGACCTTGAAATTGATAGAGCTGAAGCACGCGCTCGGGGCGGGGCTAGCCGCCGTCCTTCTGGCCCATGGTCCGGCCATGGCCCAGACGGCGGTCACCGCCGTCCTGCGGGCCGATCAGCCCGGCGCGCGGATCGCGCCGGAGATCTACGGCCAGTTCGCCGAGCATCTGGGGCGGGGAATCTATGAGGGCGTCTGGGTCGGGGAAGACAGCAAGATCCCGAACACCAAAGGCTATCGCAATGACGTCGTCGCGGCGCTGAAGGCGATTCACGTGCCGGTGGTGCGCTGGCCGGGCGGCTGCTTCGCCGACGACTATCACTGGCGCGACGGGATCGGTCCGCGCGACCAGCGGCCGACCAAGGTCAATGTCAGCTGGGGCGGGGTCGAGGAAAGCAACGCCTTCGGAACCCACGAATTCATGGACTTCGCCGAGCTGATCGGGGCCAAGACCTATGTCGCCGGCAATGTCGGCACCGGCAGCCCGCGGGAAATGGCCGAGTGGATCGAGTACCTGACTTCGCCGACCCATTCGACCATCGCCAACCAGCGCCGCGCCAATGGCCGGAAGGAGCCCTGGAAGCTCGACTATTTCGGGGTCGGCAACGAGAACTGGGGCTGCGGCGGCGACATGACCGCGGCGCACTATACCGACCTCTATCGCAACTTCGCGGCGTTCATCCGTGTACCGCCAGGCACGAAGACGGTGAAGATCGCCGGCGGGGCCAACTCGTTCGACTACAGCTGGACCGAGACCCTGATGGCCGGCGCGGCCAAGCAGATGGATGCGATCAGCCTGCACTATTACACCATCCCCAGCGGCGACTGGAACAAGAAGGGTTCGGCCACCCAGTTCGACGAACAGGCCTGGGCCGACACCCTGGTCCAGGCCCTGCGCATGGATGAGCTGGTCACCAAGAACAGCGCCATCATGGACAAGTACGATCCCGAAAAGCGGGTCGGCCTGGATGTGGATGAATGGGGCATCTGGCACGATGTCGAGCCCGGCTCCAATCCGGGCTTCCTCTATCAGCAGAACACGATGCGCGACGCCGTGGCGGCCGCCGCCACCCTGAACATCTTCCACAAGCACGCCGACCGGGTGCGCCTGACGGCCATCGCCCAGATGGTCAATGTGTTGCAGGCGATGATCCTGACCGACAAGGACAAGATGGTCCTGACCCCGACCTATTGGGTCTATGATCTGTACAAGCCGTTCCAGGGCGCGACCCAGCTGCCGATCGAGGTCGCCAGCCCGGCCTATGTGCTGGGCGCATCCAGCGTGCCGGCGGTCAGCGCGTCGGCCGGGCGGGACCCCGCCGGCGTTACGCATGTGGCCCTGGTGAACCTGGATCCCAACCGCTCGGCCACCGTGACGATCAGGCTGGCCGGCGCGACGGGCAAGGCCGTGAAGGGCCGTGTGCTGACGGCTTCAACCATGGCCGCGTACAACAGTTTCGACGCGCCCGACCGGGTCAAGCCCGCCGATTTCAAGGGCGCGACCATCAAGGGCGATGTCCTGACGGCGGTCCTGCCGTCCAAGGCGGTGGTGGTTCTGGACCTGAACTAGGCGGGGCCGTGACGTAGAGGTCGGCGGCCCTGTTAGAGGTCGCCGCCGATGCGTTCGACCTCGCCGGCCAGGGCCGGCAGGTCGAGGATCCGCAGGGTGCGGCCGGTCTGGGCGATGATGTTCAGGCCGGCCAGGCGGTTCAGTTCGCGGGTCACGGGCTCGCGCTGGCTGCCGACCAGCACCGCCAGTTCGGCGTGGGTGGGGCACGGACGAATGACGGCCCGGACGCCATCGCCGCCCGCCGACGCGGCCATCCGCAGCAGTTCGATGTCGACGCGACAGGCCACGGACACGGCGGTCAGTTCGAACAAGCGGTCGGTCAGGGCGCGCGTCAGGCCGGCCATGTCCTCCAACAGCGCGCGCAGGAAGCGCGGCGAGTCGTCGAACAGGCTTCGCACCAGGCGCTGGGGCAGGCGAGCGATGCGCGCATCCTCCAGGGCCACGACGTTCACGGAGCGAGGCCGTCCGTCGATCGCGGCGATCTCGCCGAAATAGCTGCCCGCCGCGATGCGCCGGTAGCCGATCTCGCGACCCGACCTCGCATACTGATTGGCCAGCAGCACGCCCTCCAGCAGCAAATAGATGCCGCCGTCCTCGTCCAGGCGCTGGATGATCAGTTCGCCCTTGCCATAATGGAGGTGGTCGATCTTCTGCGCCAGGGCGTCTATTTCGACCCGCGTCATGTATCGCAACAGTTTGTTGGCGCGATAGTCGTCTTCAGCCGACGGCGCGTTGGGGGTATGGCTCCGGGCGCGCGAGGGCGTCGGGGGAATCATGGTCAACGAGAACGCTCCTGCGCTGGCGACCGAGAGGTCACGAATGGATAGCCGACAACGCTACAAGGCCTTTATCAGCTATAGCCACCACGACCGCAAAACCGCCGAATGGGTTCATCGCGCCCTAGAGACTTACCGCGCGCCGCGCCGCTTGACCACGATCCGCGGCGCCGCGGCGATGAGGACGCTGACGCCGATCTTCCGCGATCGCGACGAGCTGACCGCCTCATCGGACCTGGGCGAGGTGATCCGCGATGCGCTAGGGCGTTCGGACGCCCTGATCGTGCTGTGCTCCTCGGCCTCGGCCGCCTCGCGCTGGGTGGATCAGGAGGTCGCCTACTTCCTGCAGGACCGCGATCCCGGCCAGATCCTCTGCGTGATCACGCCTTCGACCTTGGCCGCCACGCCGCTGATCGAGGTCCTGCCGCCGACCCTGCGCGCGAGCCTGCCGGCGGGTGTCGAACCCCTGGCCGTGGATCTGCGGCGCGACGCCGACGGACCGCGACTGGCGCGTCTGAAGCTGGTCGCCAGCCTGCTGGATGTCAGGCTGGATCAGCTGGTCCAGCGCGACGCCCGCCGCCGTCTGCGCGTGATGACGGCCTTCACCGCAGCGGCGGTGGTCGTGGCCCTGGCCATGGGGGCGATGACCCTGGCCACGCTTCGGTCGCGCCAAATCGCCCGCGAGCAGCGCGACGAAACCGAGGCGCTCGTGGCCTATATGCTCGGCGACCTGCGCCAGCAGCTGGAGCCGGTGGGGCGACTGGACGTGCTGGACGGGGTCGGCGCCAAGGTGCTGGCCTATTACGGCAGAACGCTCACCGACAAGCTCGACGACAAGGCCCTGGCCCAGCGCGCCAAGGCCCAGACCCTGCTGGGCACCATCCACGAACAGCGCGGTGACCTAGCCGGCGCGCGCGACGCCTTTCTTCAGGCCGCGTCCACGACCCATGAGTTGGCCCAGCGCGACCCCGACAATGGCGAACGGGTCTTTGACGAAGCTCAGAACGTCTATTGGCTGGCCTATATCGAATGGCGCCAGGGTAATCCCGTCGGCGCGGAGCGGGGCTTCAAGCGGTATGGCGATCTGGCCCAGACCCTGGTCGGCCTCGACCCAAAGCGCGCGGACTGGCGTCTCGAGGTCGCCTACGCCAAGAGCAATCTCGGCACCTTGCTGTTCGACCAGGGCCGGATCGAGGAAGCCTTGACCGCGTTCCGCGCCGCCCTTCTCGCGTTTGAGGCCGAGCGCGCCCGCGCGCCCCAGGACCAGGACCGCCTGGCCGATGTGGTGGATGCTCACGGCTGGGTGGCTGACTCGCTCGTCAGGCTGGGACGCCTGCGTGAAGCCTATGCCGAGCGCGAGGGCGTTGCGAACCTGTTGCTTCAGGCCTCGGCGCGGGCCGCCGCCGACAAGCCCCTGGCCGCCAACAGCTTCGCCGCTCAACTCGCCTTGGCGCGCCTGGAGCTGAATATGGGCAAAACAGCGCAAGCCCAGACGCGTCGCCTGGGCGCCATGCAAGGGTTTCGCGAGCTTGTGGCGCTGGACCCGACCAACCGCCGTTGGCGGGAGTCCTTGCTGGTCGGGCAGCTCGACGCCGTCGACTACGCTCTCGGCACGCACCAACTGGCCGAGGCGCGGTCCGCCCAGGCTCAAGCCTCCGGCCTGTTGACCCATCTCGGCTCCGACGGCGGAGCCCATGCGTGGCGCTTCGATCTGGACGGGCGCCATAGTCAGCAGGAAATCATGCTGGCGCGTCTCGCCGGTGACCCTGCAAGAGCGCGACGACTCGCGTTGGAATTGCTCGACCGCCTGCAGCGCACTCCCGCAACGCGCGACGCCAGGTCAAGCCGTTTGGCCCTCCAAGGCTTCGCCTATCTGGCGGCGGGGCAGGAGGCGAGCGCCGTGTCTATCCTGTCGCCGCAGCGCTCGTCGCTCAGTCCAGTCAGTCGGGACGTGCTGGCTCGCGCCTATCTTGCCCTGGGACAAAGGGACCTGGCGGAGCCAATTGTCGCCGCGCTGCAAAAAGACGGTTACGCCCACCCCGAGTTCCTTGCCTTTTGGAGAAACTCACCTTCAGGTCAGTCTGTCAGCCAAAGGAGTCGACATGCTGAAAGAGCCGATGCCTTCCAAGATTATCAATCTGGTGGTCGGGTTTGATGACAACTTCAATTTCGTAAATCTTTACGATCCGGAGAACCCGACTCCGCTGTATCTAGATCTAAGTGAGCGTTGCCAGCTCGTATTTATCTTGAGCGATGCGCTCATCAGCGCCGGATGGAATTTCCAGAAGCGCCCAATCGAAGTTATAGATGATTTTGGGATAAACTTCTCCAGCTATTCATGGGTGACAGAATATTATGGCAATGAAGTACCATTCCATACTTGCTTTAGAATTATTTATGAATGCAAGAGAATGGGTGATTATAACTATAGCCTGTTCATGATGGATTCATACGGGCAGAAAATAGACCTTGACCCCAAGATCCAGAACGGCACGGGAGAGGTTCCCTGATCGAACCGAGAATTTTCGACAAGGATAAGGTCGCCGCGCTGATCCAGCGCGGCGAGATCCTCGCCGCCTACGACATCGCCCATACCGCTCTGGAGGCGGGCGAGACCGATCGCGATATCGCCTACAAAGCCGTGCTGTGCCTGGCGCGGGCCGGGGCTCTCGATTTCGCGCGCACCGAATATGTTCGCCTGGGCCTGGATCGGATTTGCGACGATCCCGACACCGTCGCCCTGGGCGCGCGGCTCCTGAAGGACGTTGCCCTGGCCGCGCGCGGGCCGCGCCGCGTGGCCTTCGCCAAGGCCTCGGCCCGCCGCTACCACGAGCTTTTTCAACGCTTCGGCGGCCTCTACGGGGCGGTCAACGCCGCGACCATGACTCTGGTCGCCGGGGACCGCGCCGGCGGTCGCGCGCGGGCCGCGACGGTCCTGGAGGTCCGTTCGCCGATGGGATTGACGGGCGAGGCGGCCTATTACGACGCCGCCAGTCGGGCCGAGGCGCGGTTCCTGACCGGCGACCTGGAGGCGGCGCGCGCCACCCTGGCCGAGGCCGTCGCCCGCGCGCCGCGGGCCTTCGCCGCCCATGCCTCGACCCTGCGCCAGCTAGGGATGTTGTGTCGCGAGACCGGCGTGGAGGCCCGCTGGTTGGACCCCTTTCGGCCGCCGGTCTGCGCCCATTTCACGGGCCATATCTTCGATGCGGCGCGCAAGGGCGCCCTGGTCGGGGGACGCGACAGCGCTCTGCGCCGCGATCTGGACCGCGCCCTGGGGCAGGAGCGCGTCGGCTTCGTCTATGGCGGCCTGGCCGCCGGCGCGGACATCGTCTGCGCCGAGGCCGTGCTGCAGGCCGGAGCCGAACTGCACGTGGTCCTGCCCGTCAATCGCGAGTCCTTCGTCGCGGTGTCGGTCGCGCCATTCGGGCGCGATTGGGTCGAGCGCTTCGAGGCGTGCTTCGCCCGCGCGACCTCGGTCCGCTACGCGGCGCAAGACCCCTATGTCGGCGACGAGCAGGTGTTCGCCTATGCCAGCCAGATCGCCATGGGCTGCGCCGTGCTACGCGCCCAGACCCTGTCGACCGAGGCGATCCAACTGGCGGTCTGGGACGGCCATGCCGCGTCGGGACCAGCCGGCGTGGCGGTCGACCTCGCCTATTGGGCGCAAGGCGGTCGCCGACGGGTGGTCATCGACATCCAGCGCCCGCCGCCGATCCTGTCGTCCGCGGTCCGGCGCCAGACCCAGGACGAGCCCGCTCAGCGCGCGATGAAAGCGATGCTGTTCGCCGACGTGAAGGGTTTCGGGGCCTTGAGCGACGACCAGATCCCGGCCTTCATTGAAGTGGTGATGGGTCAGATGGCCAAGGTCGTGGAGGGGCTGGCCGCGCCGCCGGTTCACGTCGAGACCTGGGGCGACGGCCTGTTCCTGGTCTTCGACCGCCCGATCGACGCCGCCCTGGCGGCGCTGGCGCTGCTGGAGGCCCATCGGGCGCTGGACCTTCGCGCCCAGGGCCTGCCGCGCAGCCTGGGTCTCAGGATCGGCGGCCACTATGGCCCGGTGCACCTGCGGACCAATCCGTTGACCAAGACCCTGGCGGTGATCGGGGCCCATGTGGTGGTCGCGGCGCGCATCGAGCCCGACGTCGCGCCCGGCTCGGCCTGTGTCAGCGAGGCTCTGGCCGGGGCGCTGGCCGCCTTTCACGGCGACCGCGTCAGCTGCGGCTATGTCGGGCGCACCCAGGGCCGCAAGGGGTTCGCGGCCACCGCGATCTTCAACCTGACGCGCGCCTGAGCGCTCCGAAGGCGCGAGGCCCGGCGCCTTTTTTGGGCTTTGTGCAAATCCTCACAGTCATGAGCCGGCCGCTGCAACATGCTCCGGATGTCGGTCGCGACCATTGAGCGCAGGCGGCTGCAAAACGTCTCTGTCGACCGCCATCGTTGGAGTACCGCCATGACCGACACAGCTCACGGCCAGCCCCCGCCGCGGGCCGGATAAGCCAACTCGGGCCCGACCACCCCATGGGTCGGGCCTGCTTTTCCCCCTCCGTTTTCCGGAGGTCGCGCCGCGAACGCGCCCGACCCCAAGCTCACCTCAGGAACCGCGCCATGCCTCTCGAAAACGTCCGTTTCCCAGACCATCCGGCGATCCCCGCGCGCGCCACCGCCCAGTTTTCCGACGCCGCGGTGATCGTCTTCACGCATGCGCTGAAGGTCTGGGCCCGAGAGCGCGGCGTCGCCGAGCAGGACCTGCCGGGCCTGGCGGAAGTCGTCGCTGAATTCGCGGACGCGGCGATCCGAGACTACATGCGCTGAGGCGGAGTCGATGAAGAAGCGGCTTCTGCTCACGCCCTCCGAACCGAGTCGGTCCGGAGCAAGCGCGTCAGGGCCGCCGCTGCGCCAAGTGTCCGCGAAACGCCCATGGCCGGAGGTTAAGACATGCAGGGAACCTACGCCGTCTTGAACCTGGTCGGCAGCCCGATGGCGGCGATGACGGCGAAGGTCCTTTTGGCCGCGCTGATCCTGGCCGCCGCCGTCTTGGGCGGGCGGTTCTATGGCGCGGACGCTCGTCTGACGCACGCGCGGCGGCAGACCGCCGAGGTGGCCGCCGAGCTCGATCGCGCCTTGGCCGAACTGGCCGTCACCCGCGACGACGTCTCCAGATTGGAGCGGGACCTGGCCGAGCACAATGAAAGCACACGGATTGCGATGGCCACGGCCGACCAGCGCCTGGCCGAGGCCCAACGCGCCGCCGACCGGACCGAAGCGATTGCGCGCGCGCGCGAGACCCGCATCAAGGCCCTGCTGGCCGCCAACCCTCGCACCGCCGAGAGCCGTTGCGCCGCCGCCAATCGATTGATCACCGACGCCCTGCGGGGGCAAAGCTGTTGATCCCGACGGGCCTCGCCTAAAGGTGAGGTCGGGACCCGCTCAGGCCGAGCCACCCAACCAGGCGCCGCTGTCGCGCAGACGGCGCTTGTAATCGGGTTCGGCCAGCGCGCGGCGCAGCTCTTCGGCGCGCTCGATCACCCGGTCCCTGTTGAAGCCGTGCAGACTGTGCCGGGCCAGCGCAACCAACTGCTGCGCGTGGGTGTCGAGAATTTTCAGGCGCGCGGGATCGTCGCAGCCCAGGGAAACCTCGCCCAGCGCGCGGATGAAGCGCAGCGCCGCGACCATATCGGTGGCGCAGTATTGCGCCAGGGCGCCGAAGCCGCGGTCCATGAACCGGGCGAAGGTCACCGGATGGGTGATGACGCGAAGGGCGCCGTCTTCGTCGACCCGAAGATGCGACGGCAATTGTCGCGCCGCGAGGTCCGAGAGCGCGGCGCCCAGCCAGTCTAGGCAGGTTATCGCCGTGAACGGATCATTGACGCCCGGCGAGAGCGCGCGGGCGGCGATCTCCACAAGCTCGTCGACCAGGAAGCGCAGGTCCTGCAGCGCCGTGCGCTTGGCGCTGACCGTGAAGGCCGCCCGGATCGCGTCGGCGGCCTCCGCGTCGCAGCGCTCTGGCGGCCAGGCCTCCGCCAGCGTTCGACCCACGTGGATGAAGTCCCCGGGTTGGTACTGCAGACGCAGGACCAGATCATGGGCTCGCGCGACGCGCAGGACGGCGTCGTCGTCGATCAGTTGGAGATAGCCGGTGTCATCGGCCGTCACGAGCGCGCGGCGGGCGCCCTCGGTCGGACTGACCTCCGGCTGGAAGGTTGGCGGGGCTCTCGCCGCGTCGTGTTGGCCCGCGTCGTCGGGCCGGGGCGCGCCGATAAAGCGGGGAAATCGGTTGTCGATCTCCTTCAGCAGCTTGTCGCCGACATCCTCGATGACGCTGTTGATATGAAGCTGGCTGGGGACGTGGTGGATGAAGAAGATCAGCACCGCGATCGAACACAGCGCCAGGGCCACGCCCATCAGCAGCGCCAGGTTGGGAACGAAGCCCCCGTCGGCGCCGGTCTCGCCGGCCGAGCGGATCGTCCGCAGCACCAGTAGGCAGTAAACAAAGGTGGCGATGAAGGTGCCCAGGGTCACCTGATTACCGCGATCGCTCATGAAGTTGCTGAGCAGCCGGGGGCCATATTGGCCGGAGGCGTAGACGACGGCGGCGATCGTCACCGAGAACACCGTGCCCGCCACCGTGATCATCGAGCCGCTGATCGCCGACAGAACCTGCCGGGCGCCGTCCGGACGCGCCGCGTACAGCCACGGCAGGCCGTCCATCCAGCCCGAACCCTCATAGCTGTCGAGGAAGATCATCACGCCCGCGAGCAGCATCGCGCCCAAGGCCATGATCGACGGCACAAACCAATAACTGCCCCGCAGGTCGTCCGCGAACCTCAGAAACGTCGCCTTCATGTTCGCCATGCCCCTAGCCGGGTCCGAGGGGGACCGGGCGCCGTCGCGGACCGGCGCCCGCCCGAACCAAGCGTGGAGCGGCGCGATTCGATCCCGCCCGGCATGACTTATCGGAGATCAGCGGGGCGGAGGACGCTCATCCGCCGGCGACATGAGGAGGTTGTCGGGGCCCCTCAAGGTCGATCTGCTAACCCATCTATTGTGTGAGAATGTGCAAAATCAATAACTTGAGGGTTCAGGCCCCATGCTGGCCCAAGACAGGACGCCGACAACTTAAGACTAAACTCAAGGCGAAATGACCTCGTTCCAGGCTTGCGGAGCGGCAAAGGGCCCGGCGCCCGCGCCTTCAAGGGACAAGGCCAAAGCCGTATTCTCACGTCACGCCTTTGGCCGCCGGATCCGTCGATCCAAGCTCCGGAAATGAGGCCAACTCGCGAGATCCCGGCGATCATTGTCGAGGTCAGCGAAGACGACCGCTTCGTGATGAGCTTGGTCGAGACCCTGGCGCGTCGCCAGCACACGCCCTTGGAGTTGGTCCGTTCGATCGGCGCTCCAAGTGAGCGCGGCCAGGCTTTGATCTCCCGACCTCGGCCGAAGGCTGTGGTCGGCGCCGGCTCTGAACGTCGGGAGTCCTTGGAGGCGCCGAGGTCTGCCTTTGGCGCGACCCCGACGAAAACCGGAAGCCCGATGGTCCAGGCGGGATGTCAGACATTGGCCGTTTTCCGGCGCAATTTGGGACTGTGTCACAAGATGCGTTGACGCGCTCGGCGGCTCGCCCATAGATTGTTTCGTGGGGCACATTAACAACTTCGCCGAGGCATTGGGCCGGCTTGGGCCTAGTGAGGGCGCGGCGCGGCGCGTCAAGGCTGTCGCGGTCTTCGAGATCGGCCGGCAGATGCGTCATCCCGGCTTCTGGATCGCCACCGGGCTGCTCTTCGGCGCGGCTCTACTGATCATGTCGACGGACAAACTGATGGGCTCGGGGGTGTTGGCGCGAAATGCGCCGGCCGAGTTGGCCAAGGCCACGGTGATCCTCACCATCTTCTTCGTGTTCGGCGCGGTCGCCTTGGCCGCCGACGCGGCGCTACGCGACTCTGTCAGCGGCTTTGCGCCTATTCTGCGGGCCACGCCCCAGACCCGGGCCGAGAACATCATCGGGCGGGTCCTGGGGCTGCAGGCGGCCGCCATCACTTGCTTCACCCTCGCGGCGAGCGGGCTGGTTGTCGGCGCGGTCATGCCCTGGGTGGATCAGAAGGCCACCGGCCCGTTTCTGTGGCCGCAGATCGCCTTGGTCTGGCTCATCATGGGTGTGCCTACGGTGATAGCCCTCACATCGGGGTGCTTCGCTCTGGCGGCGGCCCTGCGCTCGGCCGTGGCGGCCTATATCGTGGTGATCGTCGCTTTGCTGCTGGTGATCGCCCTGCCGTCGATGAGCCGCAAGCTGAGTCAGCAATGGCTTGTGGCGGCGGCGATGATCGAGCCGTTCGGCCTCGTCGGATTCACCAAGGATACCATCTTCTGGCCGGTGGCGCGCAAGGCGGCGCAGGGCGTGCCATTCGGCGGCCTGCTGATGTTGAACCGGGCCGGGGTATTGCTCTCATCGGGTTTGACGGTGGTCACGGCCATGTGGGCCGAGCGGCGGGTCGACGAGACCCGGCTGCGCCGGGCGCCGCCCAGCGCCAAGCCGGACGCCCTCTTCGCGCCCGCGCACCGGCGCTCGGCGCGCCCGACTTTCGGGATCAGGACTGCCCTCCTGCAGTTCGTCGTCCGCCTGCGGACGGAGGTCAAGGCCATCGTCCTTCGGCCGTCGCTACTGATTCTGACCGCCCTGATTCTGATGTTCGCGGTCGCCAACCTCTGGACCGCCAACAAGTTCAACGGCACGCCCAGCCTGCCGGCCACGCGAGTTCTGGCTGGAGCCCTGCGCCCATGGTTCACGATGTTGGCCCTGTTGGTGGCGGCCTTTTACGCGGGCGAAGCGGTTTGGCGCGAGCGGGATCGCAAGGTGGCCGACCTGATCGACGCCACCCCGACCGCCGATGTCATCTTCCTGGCCACCAAGGTCATCGCGGTGCTCTGCGCGATCCTGGTCCTGGGCTGCGCCTGTGTCGCGGCGGCCGTCGGGGTGCAGTTGGCCAAGGGCTATTTCGAGCCCAATCCCGGCCAGTACCTGACGTTGCTGATCGTGCCGGTCCTCCAGGACGTCGCCTTCCTGACCATGCTGTCGATCACCGCGGCCGCCTTGTCACCGCACCGCTTCGTCGGCTGGCTAGCCTCGGCCTTGGCGATCGGGGCCTCGATCACCGCGAGCATCATGGGTTTTAGCCATCCCCTGTTCGACTTCGCCGCCATCCCCAGCGCGCCGCTGTCGGAAATGAACCCGCAGGGCTATGGCGGCCAGGCGCGGGCCTGGATCAGCCTTTACTGGCTATTGTGGTGTGGCCTGGCGGCTGTGGTCATGTGGCTGTTCTGGCCGCGCGGCCAGCGTGCTTCGATCAAGGCCGGTTTAGTCCGGGCTCGCATCCTGCTCCGCGGACCGGGCGGCTGGATCGCGGGCGGCCTGCTGACCCTCACGGTCGCGGTGGGCGGTTGGATCTTCGTCAACACCGTGATCTGGAACCCCTTCGTGCCGACCCGCGCGCGAGAGGCGCGGGCGGCCCGATTTGAGCGCGACATGGCTCCGCTGCTGCGCGCGCCCGAGCCCGTGGTGATCGATACCCGGCTGCGCGTATCGCTGTCGCCGCGTGCGCCGAGGCTGGAGGCGACTGGGCGGCTGATGCTTGAGAACCGCACCGGTGCGCCCCTATCGCGGTTCCATGTCGACCTGCCCGCCGGCCTCTCAGAGGTGAAGGTTGCGGTGGAGGGCGCGCACCAGATTTCCAACCACGACGGCCTGTTGACCTTCGACATGAGGCGGCCCTTGGCTGTGGGCGAGCGCACGCCCCTTACCTTCCACAGCCTGTTTGCCCCGCACGGCTTCTCCGCGGACGGCGGCCAGACCAGCGTGACATCCAACGGCGCCTTCGTGCGCAGCGACGTTTTTACGCCGACGATCGGCGTCAATCCGGGCGCCTTCCTGCGCGATCCGGCCGTCCGCCGTCGGCTGAAGCTACCCGAGGCGTTGCCGACCCTCGAGCCTGGCGATCCAAGGGCCGGAAATCGCAACTATATCCGCGCCGACTGGACGACGACCGACATCACCGTGATCACCGACGCCGACCAGACCCCAATGGCCCCCGGCCGGCAGATCGTCGACGCCGTGGCCGACGGTCGCCGGACGGCGCGGTTCGTCTCCGACGCACCGATCCTGGGCTGGTTCTCGATCCAGTCGGCCCGCTACGAGGTCCGCAGGATCCGTCGCGGCGACGTCGATATCGCCATCTATTTTCATCCCGGCCACGGCCGCAACGTCGATCGGATGCTGGCGGCGCTGAAGGGGGGGCTGGAGATCTATGAGCGCGAGTTCGGTCCTTACCAGTTCTCCTACCTGCGGGTGGTCGAGTTCCCAGCCTATGGCGACTATGCCCAGGCTTTCGCCGGCACGATCCCGTTCTCCGAAAACGCCGGCTTCATCACCGACCTGCGCGATCCCAAGGCCTTCGACTATGTGACGAACATTACCCTGCATGAGTTGGCGCACCAGTGGTGGGCCCATCAGGTGATCGGCGGCGACGCACGCGGCGCGCGTCTGATGTCGGAGGGCTTGGCGGATTACAGCGCCACAATGGCCCAAGGTCGGCTTCAGGGTCTTGGGGCGGCCAACGAGGCGCTGAGTCAATCTCAGTCGGCCTATAACGAGGGCCGGGCGAGCCGACGCGACGCAGAACCAGCCCTGATCCGCGAGAACGGCGAGCGGTATGTGACCTATGCGCGGGCCAACATGGCCTTCGCCATAGCGCGGGAGGTGATGGGCGAGGCCGCATTGCACCGGGCCCTGCGCGGCTTTCTGCGTGAATACGCCGCTCGCGGCGCGCCCTATCCGACATCGGCCGACCTGATGGCGCGGCTGCAGGCCGAGACCACGGCCGAGCGCTGGAAGCGGTTGGAGCCCCTGTTCGCCGAAACGGGAGTCATTGGCAGCCCCCTCTATCTGGACGCGGCTCTGACCGGGGAGCCACAACCCAAAGTCTTCAACGCCGACCCCGTCGGATCGACCGCTGCGCCGAAAAAGCCAATGCGTGGCGCCCCCCGCGGAAGTGACCCTCCTGCTGTCCGCAAAGGGGTCGAACGTAACCGCCAGCGCCAGTGCGTGAATGCAGGTTGCTGACTTCCCCCGCCTGTCCGTGTGTGGACGCCCGCTT